>CAYSNA010000264.1:0-7656 GCA_964432185.1 uncultured Cytophagia bacterium | reverse complement strand
TCAACTCTAATAAACGGTTTCGGCCCGATTGCAATTGAATCGACATGTCGCTGTGAAACTGTTGTGTGTCATGGATGAGCTTTAACAGATCATCCTCATGCCTCTGGCGAGCAACATTTTGAACCGACGCTGCAAATTTATCATAAATTAAAAAAGCATCCGCCGCGTTTTCTTCAAAGGCATTAAATCCCTCATAGTACCAGCGCACAACGGCGTGCTGTGGCGAACCAATGACAAATGGAACGTGAATGTTGATGGTGCGCGTCTGACCGATGCGGTCAAGCCGGCCAATTCGCTGTTCCAGGACTTCAGGATCATGCGGCAAATCAAACAAAACCAGGTGGTGCGCAAACTGGAAATTTCGCCCTTCACTGCCGATTTCCGAACAAATGAGCAGTTGCGCCCCGTCCGGTTCTGAGAACCATGCGGCGTTACGGTCGCGCTGCAGCAGCGTCAACCGCTCATGAAATAGAGCGGATTTGACGGATGTATGAAACTGCAGCGCCTTGTCGATGGCAAAAACTTTGTCCAGGGTGCGGCAAATCAGCAGGATTTTGTGCTTTTCCTGCAAAAGGACATCGACAAGCCACAGGATACGCGGATCCGATTTATAATCATAGTGATAAAAAATTGTGTCATCGCCATCAGCAGCAAATTCCTGCTCTAATAACTCGAGCTGATTTTCATCTGCCTGCAAGGCTACAAGATGCGCTTTACGTTTTGGAAAATTTGGAATGGCTGCGCGGGTATTTCGTAAAATCACGCGCCCCATGCCGTATCGATCCAACAATTGCTGTAAAATAAAATGCCGTTTTTCACTGTCGATTTTTTTTGCGTGTGAAACGGTGGGATCAATGCGCTGAATAAGATGGAGATCGTCATTACTCAGACTTTTATCATCCAGAAGAGAGTTCGCGAGGTTAGCGATTTCTTGATAACTCTCCTCTTCTTTTTCAAAAGCATCAAAATCGTGGTAGCGGGAGGGATCGAGCAATTTCAGCCGCGCAAAATGACTGCGATGGCCGAGCTGCTCCGGCGTGGCGGTCAGCAACAATAATCCGTGCGATTGGCCGGCCAATTGCTCAACGAGGTGGTATTCGGACGAGTCTTCAAGAATGTGATGCGCTTCATCAATGACCAGCATGTCCCATCCGGCCGATAACGAATAATCCGCAATGTTTTGGTTTTTGGTCAGAAAGTCGAGACTGATGAGCGCGAGCTGATCATCTTCAAATGGATTGTTGGAATCCTCGGGCAATGATTCGACATACTCGGCATCCACAATACGGAAGACAAGATTAAAGCGGCGCAGCAACTCGACGAACCATTGATGCACCAGTGATTCCGGTACAATGATGAGAACGCGTTCGATTCGCCGGCTCAACAACAGCCGATGTAAAATCAGGCACGCCTCGATGGTTTTGCCGAGACCCACTTCATCGGACAGCAGGACGCGCGGTTGCTGCCGCGACGCCGTTTGCCACGCGACATAGAGCTGATGCGGAATCAGGTCGATGCGGGCGCCGATAAAACCGAACGCCGGAGATTGGAGATGTTTGGCGCGCCAGTGCAGCGCCTTTACGCGCAGGTTGAAGAGCGAATTCGTATCAAAGAAACCACCGAGCAATCGATCTTTGGGTGAGTGAAAACTGAAAACACTGTCGAGCTGCCGTTCGAGGATGCGTTGTTCGCCGCATATATAGGTGATCAAACCACCGCTCTGTTCAATACCAGTTACCGTGTATTGTTGTCCGTCGTCCGTCCGGATGGCATCACAAATTTTAAATTCCAGTCGCTGGATCGGCGCCGAGGCCATGGCATATAAGCGTTCCGCTTCGACGGCTGGAAATTCAATTCGAACCATCCGGTTGGTAATTTCGGTAATAATGCCAACACCGAGCTCGGGCTCCATCTCGCTGATCCAGCGTTGACCTATGGCAAAAGATTTCAAAATTTTCCTTTGGATTTTGTCTATTCTCAGAGCGGCAATATACAAAATAATCGGCAGGGAAAAAAGCAGGACATTGAAGCGGAGGAGAAGATGTTTAAAAATTTAGCCGACCGAGCGGATGAATTTACGAAAATGAACGAACACATAAAGCAACATGGCCAGCATCACCAGACGGACGAACCAGGCTAAATACATGTAATCCTCAAGCCCGGGATTAAAGCTTTCATCAACATTAAGACAATAATTGAGGATGGTGACACCGCGTTCGAAAAACAACCACAAGACAATAGCAAGACCGAGATACATCAAAAAAGTCAGGATTGTCGCGCGACCGCGATCGGTAATTGTCCAAATGGACGCGAGCAGAGCATTTCCCCGGTAGGTCGCGGGATCCGATGCAGAGAACAAAAAATAGTGGCGCGACAATGAAAATCCAAGATGCAGGGTATAGACAAATAAAATTGCCATGATCAGCGGGAAATACTCGACCAGTTGCCGGACCGACACCAGACCGCGCAACCATGACGGTAGAATTTCCGCCATCTGCATTTCTATCTCTTCCAGCCGTTCAATCTTTTGTTCAACCTTTTTCTGCTTTTCAAGGTTGATGATCTCTCGTTGCAATTGTAACTGGTACTCAACAACCGCCCGTTTTTCGTCGCGTAAATTTTCTGACAGAGAAGCCAGATGTTCGTCGAGTGACGTGGTTAATCTATTAACCGTGGCTTCTTTCATTGAAATGGTGTTGTACCAGTTTCGTCCGAGATTGGTGTTGACCCACCCGGTGAGCAGCTCGGGCAAATCCTTTAAATAACTTGTTGTTTTTGGCATTAACGCGTTTGCCAAAGAATCATGGCGCAAGAAAAGCGTCAAGGGTTCGTAGACATTCTGCAAAACCATTGTCGAAATGTCTTGAACGGTGGAATCGGCTTTGTTCTGATAATCCTCGCTGGTGGCGCGGCCGTTTTGATTCAACCGGCTGTACGCTTGCATCAGCGCAATGCGTTTTTGATCCCATGGTTTGTTCTCAATGATGGAATCTACATCGATAATGGTCTGGTCAAGCTTGTTGATTTCTTGGAGAATGGAATCGCTTTGCGCGCTGGCAACATTCAGCGAATCTATCTGTGCCATGATTTCTGACTTTTGCACATAATTGTTTTTATATGGTTGAAGCACTTTAAGTAACGCGACGATGGCAAAGATGAGGGTGGCAGCGACAATTCGCTGCATTTGTTTGTTTTTTTCCGACCATAATTGTTCGTGGCGCTGGGTGATAAAGTCTGTGTTCATCCGGAATTCCATTCAAAATTTCATTTAAATTGGAAACAGCAGCAGGGGATCAAACATTCCTTTTGTGCTTGAATCGATCCAGGGCCACGGCGCCGATGATAATTGAGCCGATGAGAATATTCTGAACATAGGTTGGAATGCCGACGAGGTTGCAGCCGTTGCGCAGAATCGCCATCAAAAGCGCGCCGATAATCGAGCCTATCGCGCCGCCCTCGCCGCCGTTGAGCGAACCGCCGCCAATGACCACCGCGGCGATGATGTCGAGTTCGAGACCAACAGCAGCCGATGGATCGCCAACCGAAAGATTGGCAAATTGCATGACGCCGGAGACGCCGGTCAAGGCGCCGCATAATGTATAAATCCAGATTCGATTCAGACGAATTTTGATGCCGCACAATCGCGCCGCTTGCTCATTGGAGCCAAGGACAAATACATATCGCCCGAAAACCGTGTACTTTAAGAAAAAGTAGATGAGAATTGTCAGAAAAATCATGAGCCACACACCGGGCGCGAAAATGAGCCAGGATGGTTCGGGATCAACATTCATCAGATTATTCAATCCGGTTTGCGGGGCAATTACTGTTTGCTCCCCGGCAAACCATTTCGCTAATCCACGCGCGATTTGCATCATGCCGAGCGTGACAATGAACGGGACGATTCGCCACATCGATGTTATAAAACCGTTAATCAAACCGATAAACGCACCAATGAAGATGGCAAACAATGCCGCGATCCACACCATAACCGCACTGTCGCCGCCGAGCGCCGTCAGCATTTTTGCAGTGATAACTGTAACCAAAGCAATGGTGGAGCCAACGCTCAAATCAATACCGCCACTGATGATGACAAAGGTCATGCCCAGCGCACCAATGCCGACAATGACGGTTTGCGTAATAATGGTTTTCAAATTATAGGCGCTGATAAACGCCGGGGAAGCAAGAATAGCAAAAATCAGAAAAACAAAGAGCAGGCCGATAAAGGGGCCGAGGACATCCATTTTAATTTTGGGTAATCGAGTCATTGCGCAGGAAACTCCACTTCAGTTATTCTTTGCCGGTTGTGGCCCATGACATGACTGCTTTCTCATTCCAGGCATTAATTGGTTTTACAGCGCTTAATCGACCGCGGTGCATAACGGCGAGAGAATCACAAATGCCAAACAGTTCGGGCAAATACGAACTTGCCAGAACAATACCATACCCCCGGGATGCCATTTCGCCAACCAGATTGTAAATTTCTACTTTGCTTTTGACATCGATGCCACGTGTGGGTTCATCGAGCAGTAAAATCGTACTGCCGTCCAACAAGATTCTTGCCAACGCAACTTTCTGTTGATTGCCGCCGGAAAGAGACGCCACCGGATCCAGGAGACTGAAATATTTCAACGACACCTGATCTGCCGCGTGCGAAACATTCTTTAATTCTTTTTTGAGGTTGAGCCGACCAAGCGCATCGGTAAATTTATTTAAAGAAGAAAAAGAAATGTTGTCACGAATCGGCAAATCAGTTGCTAAACCTTCTTCTTTTCTATTTTCACTCACCAGGCTCATGCCGGCATCCAGAGAGTGGCGCGGATAGTGTGATGAAAAGCTTTTATTTTTTTGAAGAAACTCAATCGTTCCGGAAGACAACGGATCGAGGCCAAAGATACTGCGCAGGACTTCGGTGCGCCCGGCACCAACGAGTCCTGCAATGCCAAGAATTTCTCCGGCATGCAGCTCAAAAGAAACATTTTTAACGATCGGCAAGTGACTCAGATTTTGAACGGATAAAATGGTGTCTCCAATATCGTGAGGGACACGCGGAAACATCTCTTTAAGCGAACGGCCGACCATGAGAGTTACAAGCTGGGAAAGAGACGTATTTTTCATCGATCCGGATGCGACAGATTCTCCATCTCTTAAAACCGTAAAATCATCAGCAATCGCCTCAATTTCCTCCAAAAAATGGCTGATATAAATAATGGTAACGCCACGCTCTTTTAGTCGACGAATGGCGGCAAATAGATTTGTCGTATCCTCCTGGGAGAGTGAGCTTGTCGGTTCATCCATAACCAGAATTTTAGAGTGCAGCAGGAGGGAGCGCGCAATTTCAACAAGTTGCTGTTGCGCAATGCTGAGGTTTCTCACTTTGGCTCTTAAATTGAAAAAAGAACTGCCAAGCAAATCCAGAGTCTGTTTGGATTCCTGCCATTGATGCCGGATGAGACCGTACTTTTGTTTCTCGACGCCCAGCGTGATATTTTCTTCCACGGTTAAATGCGGGGCGAGCGTGAGTTCCTGGTAGATCATGCTCACGCCGTGTTCGCGCGCCTGCCGCGGTCCATCGGGAGCGTAATCAACGCCGTTGAGTTTAATAGAACCGGAGTCGGCTTTAAGGCTGCCACTGAGAATTTTCATCAGCGTACTTTTACCGGCGCCATTTTCACCAATCAATGCATGCACGGTTCCTGGCCGCACACTGAGGTCAACATTGTTGAGCGCCTGGACAGCATCAAAGCGTTTGCTGATGCCGCGCATTTGCAAAATATGCGTCACTATTTTTCACCCAGCCAGGCGCCAATATCGGGTTTTGTAACAGCTATAATTTCAGGAGCGTCAATATTTTGTTTAGTGACAAACACCACTTTAGTTTCCACCAAAGGTTCAACTGATCTTCCCATGAGCACGTCGTATGCAGCACGAACGCTTTGATATCCCATCGTATACGGATCCTGTACAACCACACCGCTGATGGAGTCGTCGCGTATGGCTTCGGCTATCGGTTCGGTATAATCAAATCCAATAAGTTTGACCGTGCCGGCTTTGCCCGCTGTTTTTAATGCGCGAGTCAAACCAAAGGTGCTCATCTCATTTGGACAAAAAATGCCATCAACATCCGGAAACCTGTTTAATAAATTTTGGCCTGTTTTGAGAGCGAGTTCCATGGTTGTGCCGGTGTATTGATCCGATGACAACATCGTTATGCCGGGCGCATTTTTTTGCATCCAACTGAGAAATCCATCCTCACGCAATCCGGTGCTGTTGCTCCCCTCATTAAAACGAACCAGGATGACTTTACCCTTGCCGCCAAGCATGTCGTGCAATTGTTGTGCAGCCAACTCGCCGGCGCCGTAATTATCCGTGGCGATGAACGCATCATAGTCATCACCCTGTAAACCGCTATCGACAATTATCACCGGGATGCCGCGTTTTCTGGCCGCGCTCACCGGCCGCATGAGCGCCACCTCGTCGAGCGGACAAAGCGCAATAGCATCAATGCCGCGGGCGATAAAATTTTGCACGATGTTGATCTGCTGTTCGCGGTCGCTTTCTTTTTGCGGACCTTGCCAGAACAATTTAATGCCGAGCTCCTGCGCTGCTTTTTCACCGCCGGCATGCAGCCCTTTCCAGTATTGAATATCCGTGCCTTTGGGTACGAGAGCAATTTCTATTTGATCGGATTGAGAGCATGACAAAAAAATAATCAACGCCAACAGCAGCAAGGACGTCATTCTGAAAGTCATCATCTGGTTCCTTTTACGACATGAAAAAAATTGAATTTTTAACGATTGTTGAAATTACACATTTATTAAAAATAAACAAGCAAGAAACAGGGGAGAGGTGTTGAGAAATGCTATTTCGAAACATTTCGGAGCGCGAGAAAGGCGCGGATAATGTGAGCCGTTGCTTTTTCGATCAATGGATCGGCCTGCGCCAGCGCTTCCTGCAAGGACATCGGGCGATCACAGATCGAAAACATCGCCAGCAGACCTTTGTCAAGCAGCGCTTCAGCGCCATCCAAAATCGACCCGGCAACCGCGATGACCGGAACGTTGTGCTTTCGGGCACGCGAGACCACGCCGGTTATGGTTTTTCCCATGGCGGACTGGGCATCGATTTTGCCCTCACCGGTTAAAACGAGATTGGCATTTTTTAAATGATCCTCAAAACGGCAGGCGTCCAGAATTGTGTCGATACCCGAGGCGAGTTGGGCGTCGAGAAAGGCCATCAAACCGGCGCCCAGGCCGCCCGCTGCGCCGGCTCCGGCAATATCACGCACGCGTTTCGTCTTTTGTTCAATCAGAGTTATGATATGAACCATGTTGTTCTCGAGCCGCTCAACGATATCCGGCGTCGCACCTTTTTGCGGGCTGTATATTTTTGCGGCGCCGCGTTCACCCAGCAGCGGATTATCAACATCGCAGGCGACTGTTATTTTTACGGATTTTAAACGAGTGTCCAATTTAGAGATGTCAATATGACGAACGGCATCCAGCTTTCCGCCGGTCATATAGTCCGCAATGCGGGATATGCCATCATAAAAAACGACATCGAGCGCCTGCGCCATGCCGGTGCCGCCATCGTTGGTTGCCGAGCCGCCAATGCCAATGATTATTTTTTTGACGCCCAGATCAAGCGCCGCTTTAATCA
>CAYSNA010000263.1:0-7671 GCA_964432185.1 uncultured Cytophagia bacterium | reverse complement strand
TTCAATTTTTTTCATCATCTCGGGCGATTTTATATCGCCGGTAAAAACCAGAGAGACGTTTTGAGAGCCGCCAAAATTCTCGTTTATCAACGTTGAGGTGTGCACCAGCGGGTGATCTTTGGGATAATAATTTTCCGGATTGGCATCAATGTGAATAAAAACCGCACCGGCGCCAACAAGAACGACAAACACGGCACTCCCAATAACAATCGCTTTGGGACGCGTCGTGACAAGATAACTCACATATGTTAAGAAACGATCAAGTATATGTTTTTTATGTTCATCAAAATGCATGACGGGCTTGGGGATGTTGAGGCACGTCGTCACGGCCGGAATAAAAAAAAGGCTGGCAAAAAGCGCAAAGGCAATGCCGATCGCCGAGAGAACTCCGAGCTGTTTGGCCGGGATCAGGATGTGCGTCAACAAACAGAGCAACCCGGCGATGGTGGTTAGCCCGGTAAGAAAAACGGGAATTACCAGACTGGCGAACATCCGTTTGGCCAGCTCCGCTCGCGTAAAGGTATGCCCCTCAACATTATCTTCCTGAAATTTGGCGATCAAATGAATGCCGTAATCGTTCGCCACGGCGATCAAAATGACCGGAACCAGGATCGTTGGTACGTAAATTTTCCAGCCCAGCAGCGGCACCAGTCCCAGCGTCACGACAATCGACATCACCACAACACAAAACGGCAATGCCATGCCGCGCACTTGTTTAAAGGCAAAAAGTAAAAAGACCAACATGATGAGCAGGCCAAGCGGCATCAGTCGGAACATATCCTGTCGCATATCAATGGCAAGCCGGAAGCGCGTGTAGGGTATTCCGCCATAGCTCACCTTTTCGTCGCCGGAATATTCGTTCACGATCTGCTGCACAGCCGTGACCACGTCGGCGTCCTCAACGCCTTTCTGCATCGTTAAAATCATGCAGGCAATTTTAAAATTTTTCGAGACGATGACGTTGTAGACCAGGTCATTGTCGATGATCTCCCGACGCAATTGCTCCCGTTGTTCCTGACGTTGCGGGATACGTTTCACCACCGGCTCGACGATCATTTTGCCGTTTTCCCCTTTGATCGTTTTCATATCAAAGAGAGAAATCACCTTGTCTACCCCATCGATCCGATTGGCGGCCTTGGCGATATTTTTCAGCCGAGTTAACGTCGCTGGTTTGAGCACGTCATCGGTCTCAAAAAGCACGATCAGCATATCCGTGCCGCCAAAGATGTCTTCGATCTGATCGGTGGACGCGCGGTACCCCATGGTTTTTGGAATCATGGAGGCAAAGTCCGATTCAAATTCCACTCGGCGAAGCTGACTGCCCAAAAGCAGTGTAAAGGCGACCAAACCGAAAATAATCATCCAGCGATATTTGACAATGTTGTCCGGCATTCCGCTCATTTTATCTTTCCCCCTGAAGGTGCCGTTGCACGCCGTTAATGCCGTTCAGGACATATTCCGAGATGAGATCAGTATACTCGTCATAAAATTTGTCATCATATTCGACTTTAAAAACGCCTTTGGCGATCGGCTGCAGCAGAAAAGTAGAAAACAACGTACTCAAAAGCGCCGGGCCAAAAATGGCCACCTGCTGACGGCTCTGCGCCGGATCAGCGCCGAATTGGCGTATCAAAACCTGCAGCAGAGTAAACAGTTTTTTCATTTTTTCGATTTTAAGTTCCTGAATGTCCGGCTCATCAATATGCAACTGGCTGAACATTACCAGCGCTTCCTCGCGATTGTCGCGCATAAAACCGATTACGGCCTTGATAATATTAGAAAGCGCCGCTTCCGGCGCCAGTGTTGGATCAAGATGTGTTTTAATTAATTCAAAATAGCTGTCGAAAAAATTTTCAATAATGGCCCGCAGGATGCCCATCTTGCCGTTGAAATAATAGGAGATCATTGAAATATTGACATTCGCCTCGCGGGCAATGTCGCGCACGCCAACAACGCCGTACCCACGGACCGCAAACAGATCCGCCGCCGCGCGCATGATTCGTTGCCTGGGATCGTTTTTTTCCATTTAACCTCCGTGAACAAGCCGTTTGATGCCAACACAGGCGCTCGGAATCAACGCTATTACTCGTCATACTTTACGCCAAATTAATAGGCAATTTTACATAAAAGTGCTTTTTCAAACGTTTGTTTAGTTCAAACGTTCGTTTGATTATACATTTTCAAGATGAATATTGCAAATGAATTTTTATTTGCTTGAATTTCGTTGATTTGGTTTTTATTATTCTTTTATTCGCTTCACTGTGGACGATCGTTATGCATTCAGTCATTGCACTCCTTTTATTTTTTGCGGCATTCGCGCACGCGGACGTTATCTCCCTGCTCCCTGTTCTACACGGATCTGACTGGATCGTCGAGTTTGCGCCGGAAACGTATACCCCTGACAATCTGCATGAGTATATCAATGGCGAAGCCGAACTGTACAAAAAATATGACATGGTTGGCATGGCGACGGCATCGTACAGGCATAAAAACAATCCAAACCTCACCTTCACCGTGGACATTTACGACATGGGCACTGCGCTGAATGCCTTTGGTATTTACAGTTATTACCGCCGCCCCGACATGACCTTTGCCGACATCGGCGAGCAAGCGATCATCTCGGAAGTCAGCGTGCGCTTTTGGAAGGGGCAATATTTTGTCAATATGGTTGGAGGGGCGGTGGATACATCGATAGCGAAGGCACTTCCACAATGGGCAGCAACGATTGCTGATGGGATAACCGCACTGCCACATCCGGAAGAACTATCTTTGCTCGATTTCGAAAATCAGATCCCCAACTCTCTAACGTATAAACGAGATGGGCTGCTGTCAAACATTTTGATTGCCGATTTCATTGAAGCACAATACAAAAATGAGGAAGAGACGTGGACGGAATTTGTCATTTTTTCAACGAATGACAGAATAATCGGGGAGTTGATATCGAATCTACAGATTATATTCAAAAAAAAGAAAGCTAGACTCTTTGGAATATATGGATTCAGCAATAAACACAATGCTCAAAAACACTTGAAAGAATATTAATAATCGACATTTCCTCACAACACCACCACTCCGCTCACCCGGTGCGTGTGTCCCAACTCGTGCGTGACAAACGCATAGTCGAGCCGGAAGCCTTTGAATGACAATCCGGCACCGGCGGAGAAACGATCGCCCCAGATGCCGGCGCGCAGGGCGACGGTGTGCAGCACGGTAAATTCGATCCCCACATGCGTGTCCGTGAACGGCATAAGCTCCTGATCGAGGGTCACCGTCAATCGCGAATCAAAAGAGTCAAAAAAGGTTGAACCGGCGAATCCCAAAATCACCGCGGTTTCCACTTGATCCTCGTGTTTCGATGCCGTATTCCAGGCAATGCTGGTACGTGACAAGTCCCGCGCCACCAGACCAAGTCCAAGCCAGGATTTCGCCTCCTCCCTGTCACGGGCACGGCTCACGGCTCGCAGAAGAAATCCGGCGTCGAGCCCCTGGCCGGAACCGGCGTTGTCATCAAGTTTGTGGTGGATGAATTTTCCGGTCAAACCAAATGACATTTCGATCGGCAGTACGATCATAGCTGACGGCAAGCCGAGTCCGAGATCAAAACTTATTTTTTTGCCGAAGGATAGGAACAAAGCATCCTCGGCATCGCTAAAGCTGCCAAGACTTTGACCGGTGGATCGATACTGCCCGGTCGTCAAACGCTCCATTCGCGTGCCTTCCAGCGGCGCATATCGCGGGATGTCATCGACACCCAAACGAATCCAGGCCAACGACACCGCGTTGTTCTGTCGCAAGGAAAAGGTCGCATTGGCGGCATTGTACTGCGCCAAACCGTTGAACATGGGGACATGATCAATTTGAAATGCCAGTCGCCCGGCGCTCGGCAGTCCGGCGGGATTCCAGTAAAACGCCGAAGCATCGTTGGACAACGCTGTAAAAGCGTTTCCCAAAGCGGCCGATCGCGCGCCAACGCCAATTCGTAAAAAATCGGCGGCATATTTGCCGGCAAATGTTGTCGTTGTCAAAGTTATCAATAGAAAAAATATTAATCCGCGTTGTTTCATCTTTAATCATCTCATCGTTAAAGCCATAATCGTATTTAAGAATGAATTCAACGCAGAGATCGCAAAGAACGCAGAAAAATATTTAGAACTCTGTGTCCTTGGCGACTCTGCGTTTAAAATATTTTGCCGGCTATTTCAACTTGGCCAACCGTTCAATCCGCTCAATTTTTTCTT
Organism: uncultured Cytophagia bacterium; assembly: GCA_964432185.1. Taxonomy (GTDB): domain Bacteria; phylum Zhuqueibacterota; class Zhuqueibacteria; order Residuimicrobiales; family Krinioviventaceae; genus Kriniovivens. Next base: position 3,433 of record CAYSNA010000263.1, on the reverse strand, counting down.
CACCATGTCTGGCAGTAAATTTGAGATAATAGACGCCATTGGCGATGTCGTTGCCGTCGCTGTCGGCGCCATCCCAATCGATCTCGTTATATCCGGTGATATCGGTGAACTCGAACGAGCGGATCAATCGACCGGACACCGTATAAATATTCAAATCCACGCGGCTCGCCATGTCGGTGATGGAAAAAGCAAAGGTGGTTTCATGAACAAACGGATTGGGATGATTGGCAATAAAATCGAGGCCGAACTTTTCAGCAATACAAAAAGTGACCTCGGTGCTTTGCGTATTCGCATTCACATCCATGGCCTGAATTTTCAGCAGATGCTCGCCGGCAACAATTTCCGGTGAAAAGGAAATCTGCGCCAACGCATTTTGATTCGGATCGATGGAGACAATATAATCCGATTCATTCAGTAGAACATCATCCAGCCACATCTGTAAATGCGCCGGGGAAATATCCAGACCGGACTCATCCTCAAGCGCAATGGTAAAGAGCGGATTGGGCGGCACAATATCGCCATCCGCAAAATTCTGGCCCTGCGCCGAAATTGCGATGGTTGGCGCCTGAACATCGGTACTGCCCATCAGCGCAAAAATCGTTGACTTTTTCGGCAAAGTCGCTTTGATCGTATGGGCGTCCCGTACAGATTCGATGCCGTGCCAGGTCGCCGTTTCTTCCACCCATGAGTAAATCCGCAGGCCATCCATCGACAGAAACGCGGCGGTTAACGAATCACTCGGATCGATGTCCAAATTCAAATGGACTTGATCCAACGCCAGCGATGAATCCGCCAATTTGATTTGAAAAATGCCTTTATTTTGATCAAGCAGCACCAGTGAAGAGGCATCAGCCTTTTTTTCACGCTGATCATCCGAAATTTTATCAAGCTCGAGAGATATCGTCTGCGCCACGCTTTTGGGCGGCACCGTCAGGCGGCAGTTGAAATTTTCAAAATTGAAAATGCCTGCTGATCCAAAATCCGGGGTGACAACAAACAAATTCTTCTGAATGCTGTTATTCTCCTCTTCCTCTTCCGAAATTTTATTCGATGGATCGACCATCAATTCCAATTGATGAAAACCGGCCGATAACTCCGCAATAAGAATGGTGAGTGTGGTATCTTCTCGTCCGCGGACAATCGGCGCCGAAAAATCGTCGACCAGTCTTGCGCCGGTTGTTTTGTCAACAATGCGCAGTTGCACCGCTCGCGCATCCGACTCGCCGCGATTTTTAATCGTTACCCTTAAAAAATTATTCAGATAACGAACATCCGTATCAACATACACATCCGGTTTATAGAGGACGTGATAGTTTTTAACATCGGTCTCGGATACCGTGCCGCGATTTGTTTTGATTTTCAGCTTGTAAAATATTTTACTCCCCTCTTCCCGCGCCACGGTTTGGTCGGACATCCACAGTTCATCATTTTTAGATAACGTTATACTTTGCCACGAAGTTTGATCCTGCGACCAATCAACGGTGACGGATAAAATGCCGCCAACTTCTGCGGCCGCCTCCGCGTCAATTTTACATTGAAAGGAGACCGGCTCAAATCCGGTTGGTTTGACCGGCGTTATGCCAAACCAGGGAACCAGCGGTTGAACCACGGCAAAATCGGTCAAACCGACTGAGGATATGTTGCCATCCGAATAAAAAGCACGGACCTTGCCGACGCCGCCAAAATTGCCCCATTTTTGACGGACCTGGGAGGTCAAGGTCATCACATCAACATTTATTGTCCCATTTTGGATTTGAACATTTTTTTCAACTAAAACCGAATCCATGGGTCCGGTTGCTTCGAGAAAAAGAGTGCCGCTGCTGGAGGGTGTTGAACCCGTGACACGAAGCACGTCACCTTCCGCCAGAACCTTTTTTTCCAGTGCAAAATTCAGCTTGGATTCCGGCACATTCAACCGAGTGGCGGGATCGCCGATCAGCAGAAAATTGTGCACCGGTTCCCAAAAACCCCTGGTTTGCGCGATGAGCTCATACTTGGCGTTGGTGGTAATTTCTCCCAAGGTGCGCCAGCCTTTGTGGTAAATGCCGTTAAACACGGCGGCGTTGAAATAATAATCCGAATACAAATAGGATTTTCCCGCCGAACCAAACATGCCCATGATGCCCTTGTTAGGCTCGGTGAATAACACCTCTCCAAGCGAGTTTTTTTCCGGATGATCAAAATGGCCAATGTAACAGGACATGGTGACGGCGAACGCATAGCGATCCTCGTTGCTCAGGCGCAGGATATCATCTTTTTCAAATAGATTGGCATCGGCGATCTGCTCACCCGAACCGTGAACGAGAAAATTGATAATATTCTGCCCGCTGTTGATCCAGTTGATAAAATCTTCGGTGGTGTTAAAAAACGGCGATTGGTACTCGGTGGACAACCGACTGGTGACCAGCCATTTCGGCAAATGATTGTCGACGAGATTTTGCGCGGACATGTCAAAGAAATCGCCATTTCCGGACGCCAGCGTGATATGCCGCCGCCACTCGTCGGCGATGCCTTTGGTTTCATAACTGATGATTTTGTCGATCATGGATTCAGCGTCATCGACAGTATTCGCCGGCAGCCGACCGAGGTAAACATCGGGCAGCGCATCATCGCCGCTGACGCAGGCGAAATAGTTGTCGCTTGAGGTCATGCCGAATGATTTCGTATTGACCATGTAACTTGGTATATAGCATTCAAGCGTCGCAGTGGCCGCGACATCTTTATCCATCAAATAGGTGGCGTCGCCCAACAGCACAAAATAGAGCGGCGCCGGTTTCTGCCAGCTTGTAAAGGTGTGCGCAATGAACTTTTTGATAGCGCGCGGATCGTAATTACTGTCACTGAATTCATCGTACACATCCTGAATATCCACGACCATGGTTTTCAGTCCTTGCGCCGCGCGATAATTGGCGAGACGCTCCGCCGAAGATCGGAATTTCTCATGCGTGATGATGATATAATCCGCACTGTTGGCAGAATTGGCCAAATCGGAAGGCCGATCCATTTCAATTTTGGCAACCGAACGCAGCGAGCGTTCTCCGACCGCGTAACATTGTGCCGCATGCCTGGATGGAAATGAAAAAAGCAGCTCGAATCCATTGGCGCGACTTTTAACTTTGGGTTGAACAAGCCGATAGCCCGTATCGGTCAGCAGATAAACCTGGTCGGATGAAAATCCGGATAACCGCCACATGCGATTGGTGTGCGGCTCAAGGGTGAATTCGAGTTGATCGTTAGCGGCCGACAGCGAACGTTCGTATTCGATATCAAACCAATTGAGGAAAACAAAATCGGCAAACACATCGGCATTATCGAGCGGCAGATCAAAATGAACGGTGCGGTTTGTATTGCGCCCATTGAGCGAAAATCGGCTCGAATAGAGCGAAAACGGCTTTTTCTGTGATCCATACGCTTCGCCGATTTGTTGGTCATC
>CAYSNA010000262.1:0-7676 GCA_964432185.1 uncultured Cytophagia bacterium | reverse complement strand
CGTCGCTTCGCTCCTCGCAATGACTTGTGTCTCGACTTTTTACGAATTCATCATTCATCGGAGGATAAAAATCTTTTGTTCACAAAAACTATGAACCGAGCATTTTAGCGGACGCTCACGTTGTAGCACACATCTCCAGTTGTCCAGTTGAATTGAATCAGGATTGTCGATGAAAAAAATACTTTTCCTTTTATTCCTCTTGTTTTGCGTTGGCTCGGCGCAGACCGTGAAAATCAATGAGGTGATGTCTCTAAACGCCGCGACGCTCGCGGATGCGGACGGCGATTATCCGGACTGGATCGAGCTCTATAATCCGACGACTTTGCCCGTGAATGTGCAGAATTATGCCTTATCGGATGACATCGATGCGCTGACCAAATGGACATTTCCGAATGTGACGTTGCCGCCGCAGGGTGTGCTCGTGATTTTTGCATCGGACAAAGATCGAACGGATGCCTCTGAATTGCATCTGAATTTTAAATTAAAATCCAAAGGCGAACAAATTTTTCTCGTCTCGCCATCGAATTCGATTATCGACAGTGTGACGATTCCACCGCTTGCCGTGGATGTGTCCTACGGCCGTTCCCCGGACGGCGCGGCGAACTGGGCCTATTTTATCTCACCCACGCCAGGGCAAAGCAACACCGGCGAGCCTTCGGAAGGTTACGCGTCGCCGCCGACATTTTCACAACACGGCGGACTCTACTCGAGTCCGGTCACGCTGGAACTTGGCGGCGCGGAAACAGGATGGATTCGCTACACCACGGACGGCACAGACCCGCACAAAAGCTCCCGCTCCTACCGTACTGCGCTTACCATAAATAAAACAACGGTCATCAAGGCGCGCGTCTTTGCGGATGGTAAACTGCCGAGTCCGGTGGTCACACACACTTTTTTTGTCAACGAAACCAGCGGCATTCCTATGGTATCCATTTCGACTCATCCCGATAATTTTTTTGATGACGACATTGGCATTTATGTGCAAGGCAACGGCACCGCTTTGGGCGGCTATCCGAGCAATCCCATTGGCCCGCCGGCGAATTATTGGGAAGATTGGGAGCGGCCGATTCACATCGAACTGTACGAACCGAATGGCCAACTCGGTTTTAGCGAAAATGCCGGCGTCAAAATGTCCGGCAAAACCACGCGCAAACTGCCGCAAAAATCCTTTGCCATTTTTATGCGCAGCCAGTATGGCAACAATGAGCTGGATTATCCGCTTTTTCAGAATTACCCAGTGACGCGTTTCAAATCATTTGTCCTGCGCAACGCCGGCAGCGATAATGTCGTCAACGAAGGCGGCGTGCAGTTCCGCGACGGTTTTACCTCCATGCTGCTCGATGAACTGGATATTGATAATCAGGCCTATCGGCCATGCCACGTCTATATTAACGGCGAGTATTGGGGCATCTACAGCATCCGCGAAAAATTAAATGAGGATTATCTCGCCTCGCATCACGGCGTTGATCCGGATCGTGTCGATATGCTGGATGATTACCATACGCTCTATCCGCTGGTCATTGAGGGCAGTGCGGATCATTTCAATGATCTTATCGATTACATGATCGATCACAACCTCGCCAATGAAACCTATGCCGATTACGTCAATTCGCAGATGAACGTCGATAATTATCTCACCTACATGGCGGCGCAAATTTTCCTCGCCAATCATGATGGCCCTGGACACAACTGCAAATTTTGGTGCTCGCAGGAGAACGGTCGTTATCGCTGGCTGTTGTACGACACGGATCACTCGCTTGGCATGCGCCTGTTCATCCCTAATTTTCATTTTGCCCCGTATGATGGCTTCATGGACAACACCATCGCCTACTATCGCGAGGAGAATGGACCGGGCTGGCCGAATCCGCCGGAATCCACATTTCTCTTTCGCAAAATTCTCGAGAATGAACAATTCCGTTTTCTGTTCATCAATAAACTGGCCGATTATTTAAATACAAGTTTTCAGCCTACGATCACAGTGGAAAAATTAACCCGGGTGAAAAATCAACTCGATCCTGAGATCAACAAGCACATGGATCGCTGGGGCGGCTCAAAAGGCGAATGGCGACAGAACGTTCAGTACGTAGAGGATTTTTTAACTGAACGGCCGTTTTATGTGCAGGATCATCTCATTGAAGAATTTAATCTCGGCGGTCTCGCCGAAGTGACCTTGAAGATTGAGCCGGCCGATGCGGGACAAATCAAACTCAATTCGCTTTATGTGAAAAACAACTGGAGCGGCATGTACTTTCGTGATGTGCCAATTCAGATTCAGGGCATTCCCAACATTGGCTATACATTTACGGGATGGAAAGAGACTGATAACAACCTCCAAACCATCACACCGGACGGCGACATCACCCTCACGGCGCAGTTTGAACAAACGGATGATGTCGATGTGATCGTTATCAATGAAATCAATTACAATGCGCCACAGGATTTTGACACCGGCGACTGGATCGAGTTGTATAATCCTCAAGATCATCCGGTAGACATCTCAAACTGGAGACTGGCCGATGACGACAGCAGCGCCGATTTTACTTTTCCAGCCAACACCACAATTGACGGCCGCACCTATCTCGTAATTGCGAGAGATGCTGAAAAATTCAGCAAACTTTATCCCAGCCAATTTGTCATTAGTAATTTGTCATTTGGCCTTAATAACGGCGGTGATCATATTCGTCTGCTTGATCAAAGCGGTCAACTGATCGATTCGCTCACCTACGATAATAGCGCGCCCTGGCCCTGGCAGCCGGACGGCACCGGCGCCACCCTCGCCCTGCGCGATCCGAATTTTGACAATAGCAGTCCCGACAATTGGATGGCCTCGTTTCACCACGGCACGCCGGGAACGAGTAATCGAATCATTGGGCAGGTTGAGGAGAAATCCGTCCCGCAGGATTTTATATTGAAGAATGCCTATCCCAATCCATTCAATCCCCTAACAACCATTGCTTACAATCTGCCGCAACCGGGGAATGTCAAGCTCACCGTTTACAACGCGCTTGGTCAGGAGGTGGCCGAATTGATCAATGATTTTAAAGTGGAGGGAAGCCATAGCGTTACATTTGATGCACAGCATCTGTCAACGGGGATTTATTTTTATCAATTGCAGATCAATGGGGAGTTTTCTGCACGAAAAAAGATGCTCTATCTCAAGTAGAGGGGAGATCCGATCCTCGCAGGTCTGGTTACCTGCGAGGATTTTCTCCAATGAGTATGTTCCGTCGTGCTCTATGTTTCCAGATACAACGGCGCATCCGGTCCGAGCGGCAACCCAAGCAGTAACCAGACCACCAGCAAAATCGACCAAACAATAAAAAAGACCACGGTGTACGGCAGCATGGTTGAAATAACCGTGCCGATGCCCGCTTTTTTATCATACTTTTCCATAAAAGCGACAATAAGCGCAAAATAGGACATCATGGGGGAAATAATATTGGTGACGCTGTCGCCGACGCGATAAGTGGCTTGCACCAGTTCGGGCGAATATCCCAGCAGCATGAACATGGGGATAAATACCGGCGCCATAATGGCCCATTTGGCCGAGGCGCTGCCCATGAACAAATTGATAATGGCGGATAAGACAATAAATGCCAGCATGAGCGGAATGTGTCCGAGTCCTGACGATTTTAAAATGTTGGCGCCTTCAATCGCAAAGATCAATCCGAGATTGGTCCACTTGAAATAGGCGACAAACTGGGCGGCAAAAAACGTCAACACAATATAAATCGCCAACGTTTCCATGGACTTGGCCATGCCTTTCATCACATCATTGTCATTTTTTAACGTTTTGGCGCCAATGCCGTAGGCAATGCCGCTCACCGCGGCAATCAAAAAGATGAACGCGACAATGCCGTCCATAAACGGCGAATGCAGAATGCTGCCGTCCACCGGATTGCGCAAAAAACCGTTTTGCGGGATCAAACCGAGGAGAATAAAAATGGCAAAAAGCACCTGCGAGGCGGTGGCGAACCACAATCCGCGTTTTTCGTCTGTGGTCAGCGGGCGAATCTCTTCCGGTTTTTCTTCACCTTTATAGTCACCCAATCGCGGCGCCACCAGTTTTTCCGTCACCCAGGTGCCGGCGATGGCAATAAAGAACGTCGATACAAACATAAAAAAATAATTGGCCGCGGCATTCACCTGATAGCCCGGCTGAATGATATGCGCCGCTTCTTCCGAAAGACCGGCGAGAAGCGGATCGATTGTGCCGAGCAGCAAGTTGGCACTATAGCCGCCGGACACGCCGGCGAACGCCGCCGCCATTCCGGCAATGGGATGCCGTCCCGCCGCGAGAAAAATAATCGCGCCCAAAGGCACGAGCAGCACATAACCGACTTCGCTAGCCGTGTTGGATAAAATACCGGCAAAAACAATGACAAAAGTGAGCAAATTTTTCGGCGCCGAGATGACCATCAAACGTAATGCCGTTCCGATCAAACCACTGCTTTCGGCAATGCCAATGCCCAGCATGGCGACGAGTACGGTACCCAATGGTGCAAAACTGGTAAAATTGCTCACCATGTTGGAGATGATTTTATGCAAACCTTCGACGGATATCAAACTGAACGGCGTTACGATCTCTCCGGTCCCCGGATGCGTGACGTGAATATCAAACAAGCTGGCAATCCAGGAGATGATAATCGTAGCGAGCGCAAAAATTAAAAACAGCGTTGCCGGGTGCGGCATGGCGTTGCCGACCTTTTCAACAAGCGACAAGAAACGATCAACAAACGATTTCTTTTGTTTAGCCATAAATCCATAATCCATTCACTGTGCGAAAAACTATTAAAGATATAAGACGTTTTAAACAGTGGGAAAATTCCAAAAGATTTGCAAGACAGCGATGATACCGCGGGAGGAAAGAACTGGAGCGAAAGGAAATGGCCGCTCAGCGTCGAGCGGCCATATTTAATGTGTCGTACACCTTGAGGTGTACGACACATTTTTAGATATTAAACACCGGCAACCACAACGTCGGTAAATACCAGACTGGGCATTTGCCAACTGCTGTACATCCACGGATCATTTGCAGCTTCGATCAGTTTTTTCCAGAACTCGAGATGATTATCGGCGATATTCATTTCGGCCACAGCTTGCGTGAGCTCGCCGTTTTCAAATAACGTGCCGGTAATGCCAACAGAAAAATCACCGGTATTGGAGTTCGAATTTCCGCCAATAAAGCCGTTGATCAGAATACCGCGTCCGAGGTCTTTCATGATCTCGGCGACGGATCGAGTGCCGGGCGGCAGAATAAGATTGGACGACCCGCCGGTTGTCGGCTCGACGCCGAGTTTGCGGCTGCGGTACCAGTCGATATAATAATCCTTCAGCATACCGTTTTGAATCATGACGCGCTTTTGAGCGGCAAAACCGTCACCGTCGTACAGTCGGCTGCCGAGGCCGCTGACGACGAGAGGATCATCAACCAGAGTAAAAGCATCGCTGCCAATGTGCTCGCCTTTTTTATCGAGCAGGAAGGAGCGTTTTTGCTGCAGAGCCCAGCCGCTCATAGCCGAAACAAAGCCGTTCAGCACTCGCCCTACGCCATGATTTTCAATAATGATTGGCAACGTTTCAGTTTTAAGTTTTTTACCGCCCATGAGTTCCATGGTGCGCTCGGCGGCTCTTTTGCCAATCGCGGCGCAAGAAGGCAATTTTTTCATTGACCGATCCACGGCATAATGGTAGCCGTTGGGGCGGCGATCGCCTTCATCCTGGGCCGTCATCTCAACAAAAGCAAAACAAGCCGTGCCCTGTTCCTGTCCCTGGAATCCATTGCTGGTCATCAGTATGTTTTCATTAAACGAGTCATACACTTGCGATGTGACGGAAATAGCCTTGTCGCCGCCGGCATCCAAACAGGCATTTTCCAACTCTTTGGCCATGCTGTGGCGCAATTCCGGCGTAATCTCGCCATATTTAGGATCAACGAGTTTCAAGTCAACATCCGCTCGCCCCTTGTAGTATTTGGGATCGGGCAAACTGCGGAACGGATCTTCTTCAAGCAATTTGGTCATTTCCACCAGATTGGTCACAAAAGGCGCGATGGCCTCCTTGCGAACATCCGCCGTGCTTTGCGACGAATAGCGACCGTTCACATAAACTTCAACGCCGAGTCCTTGCGTCGTCGCCTCTTTGACGGTCTCCGGTTTGTGTGCTCTATATTGAATTTCAACAAAACGTTGTTTTGAAAACGACACTCTGCACTCGTTGGCCCCGGCGCTTTTGGCTGTCTTCAAAACAAATTCACATAAATTCATCATCTCTTTACTCATGTTTATGCTCCTTGTGTTTGAACGCCGCCAACTGTCATGGATTTGACTAGACAGGTGGGCAATCCGAATGACACCGGCATGGATTGTCCGTCTTTGCCGCAGGCCCCGGTACCGCCTTCGTACAAGGCCAAATCATTGGCCACCATCGTGACGTTTTGCAGCATCTTGGGACCATTGCCCATGATGTTGATATCCTTGACCGCCTTGGTCAACTGGCCGTCTTCAATCATTTTCCCTTGTGACACGTAAAATGCAAAATCGCCTTCGCCAATTTTCACCTGGCCGTTGCTGATGTCTTCAACATAAATACCTTTTTTAACGGCTTTGATGACATCCTCGGGAGTGGCGTCTCCGGAGAGCATATAGGTATTTCGCATACGGGGAATGGGAAAGTGTTGGTAGCTTTCGCGGCGACCGTTGCCGGTCGGTTTGACGCCATAATATTGAGCGGAGATTTTATCGTGCAGATAACTGGTCAGGATGCCCTTTTCCACCAGCATGGTTTTCTGCCCGAGCGTCCCTTCATCATCGACATTGACCGAGCCGAGTTGACGCGGGGTAATGCCCTCATCGACTATATTAACAAACGGCTCGGCAACTTTTTTGCCGATCATGGTAGCATAGGTTGAAATGCCTTTGCGGTTAAAATCAGCCTCCATACCATGGCCGATGGCTTCATGCAACAGGATTCCGGTGACGCCGGGGCCGAGCACAACCGGGACTTCTCCGGCCGGTGGTTGTTCGGCATCAAAAAGAAGAAGCGCCCGACGAACGACTTCTTCCGACAGACGTTCAGCGACATCGAGCGTAAAGTAAGAAAATTCCTGACGGCCGCCAAAGTTCCAACCGGCGCGTTCCTGTTTGCCGTCTTTTTCCGCCACAACGGACGCGGAGAGATAGTTGCGCGGAATCAGGTCCTCCGCCTTTGTGCCATCACTGGTCACCACCATCATGCGTTTTTGCTGATCATGCATGGTGACGTTTGCTTTGATAATCAAATTGGATTTGGCAAAGCATTTTTCATTCACTCCCTTGACGATCGGCAGTTTTGTGGACAGGGGAATTTCCGTTAACAGGTGCGCTAGGGGATAATAGTTGTTAATTTTTACTTGAACAAAACTTTTGGCGGCTGCTGTCGGAGCGCCATCCGCAATGGTGGCGGCCGTTGCCGCCGCGGCCAGAATGGATTCTTCCGACAATACCTGGGTAAAGCCGTATCCGGTTTGATCGCCCTTAACCGTTCGGATCCCGACGCCCAAATCAATGCCTCCGGCGGCTCGGTCAACCTTGCCGTCTTCCAAACTCACCCAATTGGATATGGTGTGTTCAAAATATATATCGGCAAAATCTCCTCCTTTTGACAACGCCTTTGCCAATACTTTTTGACACAGCTCA
>CAYSNA010000261.1:0-7684 GCA_964432185.1 uncultured Cytophagia bacterium | reverse complement strand
CTGGCCTGGTCTGATGATTTCAAGACGTTTCATCAGCTCGAAAATGCCTTTTTGCCGTTCAATCGAAACGGCGTGCTGTTCCCTCGCAAAATCAACGGCAACTATGCGCTGCTCAGCCGGCCATCGGACAGCGGCCACACACCGTTTGGCGACATTTATTATAGCGAAAGTCCGGACCTGACCTATTGGGGCAAGCATCGCCATGTCATGTCGCCCATGGGCAATTCATGGCAGTTCACCAAAATCGGCGGCGGCCCGGCGCCCATCGAAACCAGTGAAGGCTGGCTGCTAATTTATCACGGCGTGCTCAACTCGTGCAACGGATTTGTTTACAGCGCCGGTGTGGCGTTGCTGGATATCGATCAACCATGGAAAGTCATCGGCCGTGCCAAGCCGTACATTTTGAATCCGCGCGAATATTACGAATGCGTTGGCGATGTGCCGAACGTCGTTTTCCCGTGCGCGACGTTGTGCGATGCGGATACCGGACGGCTGGCGATTTATTACGGCGCCGCCGATACGGTGGTGGCGTTGGCGTTTGCCTATGTTGATGAATTGGTGGATTTTATCAAAGCCAATCCGTGGCAATAAATTTGAAATATGGAGGCGCAATGTGCGCACGGATTTTTTCTGTGTGCACCTGTGCCTCTGCCGCTATTTTAGTCATTCATCCCCCAAAGAGAGCCTTTATCAAGTCCGCACTTTTTCATTGGATCCTTTCATCGGCAACGTTCTTTGGATGTACTCGATATTTTCGTCAAACAGTCTTGCTCTTTCCGCCTGAGAAAAATCCCGCGCCGGAGATTCGCCAGGAAGGCATCGACCCACTGTTGCCGGCAGGCATGCAGCGCGCCGATGTGGATGCCGGATCGTCACCTGTCGCGAAAATAACAACGACCCACATGCCCTTCAGGTGGGCCGCGAAAATGCCGGACGCGAGGCCGGCTCGATGAAAACGAATTCTGTAGAAGAAACGGCCGTGGTTATGGTGGACGGTGACGCATACATGTCGACGCCCCACAAAGAAATTGTACAGATACCACGCCGATAAATGGCGTATTGCAGGAATGAAATGTTATCTTGCAATGTGAAAAAAAATGTTCTGCTTGATAATAATTTGTCGTAATTTCTTCAAACATTAACAAGGAGGATAAGACATTGAACAAACTCGTTCCCAAGCAGCTGTTTTTTACCAAAGGCGTCGGTTATCATCGGGACAAACTGCAAAGTTTTGAGCTCGCCCTGCGTGATGCCGGCGTGGAAAAGTGCAACCTCGTAACCGTATCCAGTATTTACGCACCAAAATGTAAACTCATCACCAAGGCAAGAGGCGTTGAGTTGCTTTCCCCGGGTCAAATTACCTTTGTCGTTATGGCGAGGGAATGTACGAACGAACCCAACCGGCTCGCTTTTGCTGCCGTTGGCCTGGCAAAACCCAAGGACAGAGAGCAGTACGGATATATCAGCGAACATCACGGCTTTGGCGAGACCGCCAAAAAAGCGGGTGATTTTGCAGAGGACCTTGCGGCAACCATGCTCGGTTCCACCCTCGGTATCGAAGTTGACGCCAATGCTGCATGGGATGAACGTAAAAATGTCTACAAGGTCGACGCCAAAAATATATTTGAGAGTCGCAGTATCGTACAAACAGCCCGTGGCCACAAGGACGGTCTATACACCACTGTCGTTGCTATGGCTGTTTTGCTTTTGGATTAATTTCAGAAAGAATGTATGGACAATTCCCTTTTCAAGCACGCGCCCGATATCAATCCGCCGTTATTGCACGATAAAATGGACATCACTCAGCTTGTGCAGCTTTACGGTCAGATCTCGTTTGAAGCGCGAAATGTGCACCGCGGTGCGCATCTTTTTTCCAGAATGATCAACGAAGGCGATGTCATCTGGCTCGGTATTGCCGGGGCGGGTATTGCCGGCGGCATGGGCGGTTTGGTGATATCGCTCATCAAAAACGGCTTTGTCGATGTGATCTGCTCAACCGGTGCTCAAGTCTACCATGATCTTCATTTTGCATTTGATCTGCCGGTGAAAGCCATCTCGCCGATGATGGACGACAACATGTTGCGGCAGTTCGGCGATACGCGGATTTACGATGTCGGCATCCGCGAAAAGGAGACGCTCGAAGCGCAGGATGAGATCATCCGCGAGTTTATCAAAGCCGAATACAAGGCGCTTCAGGGTCCGTTGTCGAGCTGGGAGTTTAATTATGCGCTTGGCCAATGGGCGGCGAAAACGGCGCCGCGGCCGGAACGCAGTTTTGTGGTGCAGGCGGCGTTGCATCAGATTCCCATCTTTTGGGATTCGCATACCAATCATTCCATCGCCATGAATTTGACGCGGACCGATCGTGAGGGATTTCCCATCCACATGCTGCCGCAGAAGGATATTTTTGATTCTGCGGCGATCACCTTTTCGTCGGAGGCGACCGGATTTGTCGAGCTCGGCGGCGGCGGGCCGAAAAATTTCATTCAACAAACCGGCCCGACGATCAGTCAAATCCTCGGCATCAACTTTGAAGGCGCGGATCGCGGCTTGCAGATCAGCACTGCTGTGGAGCGCGAAGGCAGTCTCTCCAGTTGTACGTTTGGCGAAGCGGTCACCTGGGGCAAATATCGTGAGGCAAACGAGGACAAGCTGGTGCAGATTTGGGGCGAGTATAGTATTGTTTTTCCCATCCTCGCCGCGTTTGTGATGCAGAAAAATGCGCCGCGACAACGAAAAAATCTCATCGCCAGTCTGCCGCACTTTATTGAAAAACTGGAGGCGGCGCGATGAGATTATACGACAAACAATTTCTCGGCGCTGAACATGTCGAGCCGGATTACGCCGGCTCGCCGTTTATCATTTTGCCCTTCCCCTATGAGGGCGGCGTCAGCTATGGACGGGGTACGGGACAGGCGCCGGAGGCGGTACTCGACGCATCGCACTATCTTGAATTGTACGATGAATTTTTCGATTTCGAACCATACACCGCCGGCATTGCCACGGTGTCGCCGCCGGACGTCGGCACCACACCGGAAGAGATGTTCGACGCCGTTTACAGGAGCACAAAAAAACTGGTGGCGGAAAACAAGTTTGTCCTTGTGATTGGCGGCGATCATTCCATCTCCAGCGGCTTTGCCAATGCCTTGATCGAAAAATATCCCGACCTCGGCGTGGTGCAGTTGGATGCGCATTCGGATTTACGCGATGAATATGAAGGCAGTCCGCTCAGTCACGCCTCGGTCATGGCGCGCATTCGTGAGAAAACGACGGACACGCTGCAGATCGGCATTCGCAGCATGTCGGTTGAGGAAGCCCAAAAAGTCAAACGTGACAAGATGGCGCTGTGCACCATGTCGGCCTTTCGCAACGGCACGTTTGATATCGATGCGGCCATCGATGCCTTGCCGGAACATATTTTCATCACGGTGGATGTGGATGGTTTTGACTGGAGCGTCATTCGCAGCACCGGCACGCCGGAACCCGGCGGTTTCACCTGGGACGAAGGCGTTGGCCTGTTGTGGAAGATTTTTCAACGTAAAACCGTGGTTGGATGCGACGTGGTTGAGCTGTCGTACGATCCGGTTGATCCAAACTCAACGTTTGCCGTCGCCAAGCTCATCTACAAAATGAATGCTTTCAAAATCGTAAAGGATATGCAACCGAAAAATCATTCCAGTTAAAACGGTGCAAAACTAACCGGATCGAATGCCGAAAGCACGAGCCCGCCGGGGGGCGGCTAAAAATATTACGTGGTCTCCAGCACCCGCTTTATCTTTTCAAACGCCCACTCCAAATCATTTTTGTCGATCACCAATGGCGGCGCCAGGCGAATGACCGTCGTATGCGTTTCTTTGCAGAGGAGGCCGTCCTGCTGCAGGGCTTCGCAAAATCGCCGCGCGCCACCCGCTGTCGGTTTGAGTTCTATACCGATCATCAGGCCTTTGCCGCGGATGTCATGAATATGATCACTGGGAATGGAGTTAAGCAACGCGCGGAAATAGTGTCCGAGTTCAAAGGCGCGCTCCGGTAATTTTTCATCTACAAGAATATCCAGCGCTTCATTGGCGACAGCGCATCCCAACGGATTGCCGCCAAAGGTGCTGCCATGGTCGCCGGGCTTGAAGACATTCATCACCTCTTCGCGCGCCAGAAAAGCCGACACCGGATAAAAACCACCGCTCAACGCCTTGCCGATGATGACGCCGTCCGGTTGCACATCTTCGTACTGGTAGGCGAATAATTTGCCGCAACGTCCCAGGCCGGTTTGAATTTCATCTAGCACAAAAAGAATATTATGCGCTCTGCAGAGTTTTTGCACCTGAGTCAAATATCCGTCCGGTGGAATGATAATTCCGCCTTCGCCCTGCACCGGTTCGAGAAGAATTGCCACCGTGTTTGGCGTAATGGCCTCCCGAATAGCTTTGTGATCGCCATACGGTACAGTAACAAATCCCGGCGTAAACGGACCAAATCCGTCTTTATATTGCGTTTCGGTTGAAAAACCCACGATGGTCGTGGTTCTTCCGTGGAAATTATTCTCGGCCACGATGATTTCCGCGCGATCTTTGGCTACGCCTTTGTGGGTATAACCCCATTTTCGCACTGCTTTTATGGCCGTCTCAACCGCTTCCGCGCCGCTGTTCATCAACAATACACGGTCGTAGCCGGTGAGTTCGCACAGTTTTTTCTCCAACAGTGGCAGTTGCGTATTTCGAAAAGCCCGCGATGTCAGAGTCACCTGTTCGCATTGCGACTTCATGGCCGCCACCAAACGCGGGTGACAGTGTCCCTGATTCACCGCCGAATAGGCGCTTAAAAAATCCAGATACTTGTGTCCTTCAACATCATAAACCCAAATGCCGTGGCCGCGTTCAATAACCACATCCAGTGGGTGATAATTATGAGCGCCGTACTGTTCCTCCAGTTGAATGTAATCCTGACTCGTCATCTGATCCTCCGTTCAAAAAGTCCGCAAACTTACAATCTACGAAACAAAAAAACAAGTGATTTAGCCGACATTACGAAAAAGACCGAGGTGTGATGTAAAAGCCGGTGGAGCAACGACCCGATTGGGCGCGTTATAATCCAAATTGCGTCTTTAGAAATATTTTCTTACCTTTTCTGTTGATGTCTCGTATTGCTGCTGTACTCAACCGCGGCGATAATTGTTTATACTTCACAGGAAAAGTTCAAACATGACCTTTAAACGATCAACCACAGCCAAAGTCTTGGGCATCAAAAAATTGACCAAAAAGCATTTTAAGCAACTGCCGCTTTTTATTAAACTGGTGATTTGGGGGATTGTCTTTTGTCTATTTGTCGGAATTGCGGGCATTTGGTATTTGAGCCGCGGATTGCCGTCGTTTGAGCAGCTTGAAAATTTTACTCCCGAATTGGCAACCAAGGTCTACTCGGCGGACGGAAAGCTCATCGAAGAATTCTTTACCCAGCGCCGTTTTTACACGCCGCTGCGCGATATTCCGGTGGAGATGAAAAAAGCCATCCTTGCGGTCGAAGACCATCAATTTTACCAGCATTGGGGTATGGCGCCAACGCGTTTTATTCTGGTGACCATTAAATATCTGATCTCGGGCGGCAGCACCGAAGGCGGTGGCGCCAGCACGTTGACGCAGCAGTTGGCTCGACGACTTTATCTCACGCCGGAACAAACAGTCACCCGCAAGTTGAAAGAAATTTTGACGGCCATTCAAATCGAGCGCACCTACACCAAGGATGAAATCCTTGAGATGTATATGAACCAGATGCAGTTCAGTTATGCGACCTATGGTGTGGAATCGGCGGCGCGCTGGTTGTTCGATAAATCGATTCAGGATATTTCACTTGGTGAGGCGGCGCTCATGGCGGGTGCAGTGCAGTTGCCGGCTATTTATAATCCTTATAATAATTTTGATCGGACCAAAAACCGGCGAGATTTTGTGTTGAACCGAATGCTGGTCGAGTCGTATATCACCCAGACTGAATATGACTCGGCCTTGGCACAGCCGATTGTTCTCAAAGAACGATATGAGGAATCGCCGATTGACGACGCTTCCTATTTCACCGAACACGTTCGCCGACAAGTCTATGAAAAATACGGCTATGATATTTATGAAACAGGATTAAAAATTTACACGACACTAGATACTCGTCTGCAAACGGCGGCGAACCGTGCTGTACGGAGTTTTTTGCCGACTTTACAGCAAAAGGTGAACAACTCGTTCCGTCGTAAAAGTAATTTTTCCTATATTTGTCCGCCAAGTCTCTTGAAGAATCAGACTCTGGAGCAAATCCTGCAAAACCGGGCTCTCGTTGATTCATTGATTGCCGAAAATTGCCGCGTGCAGGTGGCATTTGTGGCGCTTGATCCGCGCACCGGACACATTTTGGCCATGATTGGTGGCCGAAATTATGAGGAGAGCGAATTTAACCGCGCCACGCAGGCTGTACGTCAGCCCGGCTCCTGTTTCAAGCCGATCCTTTACACCTCGGCCGTTGACAATGGATTTATGCCGTTCTATACAAAATTGAATCAACCGGTAACGGTGGAAGATATGGACGGCCAGGGTACCCGCTGGACGCCGCAAAATTATGATCATTCTGTCGGAGGAGAAACGACCCTGCGTGAAGCGCTGCGCCGCTCGCTCAACCTGGTGTCGGTCCGATTGATCAAGGATGACGTCTCGCCGCAAGTCGTAATTGATTATGCACGCAATTTTGGTATATCAACGCCACTTGAAGCCGTGGATGCACTGGCGCTTGGCGCGATCGGCGTCAAACCGATAGAGTTGATCTCAGCCTTTGGTATCTTTGCCAATAAAGGCGTTCATGTCAAGCCGATTTCAATTTTAAAAATTGAAGATAAATATGGCAATATTGTAGAGACCGGAGCAACCGAAAGCCGTGGCGTTTTACGAGAAGAGACCGCTTACATTATGGCGAGTATTCTGCAAACCGTAGCGACGGGTGGAACCGGTGCGGCTTCCCGTTCGGTTTATCATTTTACTCATCCTGCCGGTGGCAAAACAGGCACAACCAATGCGTATACCGACGCCTGGTATGTCACATTCACTCCGGAGTTGGTCGCAGGCGTTTGGGTTGGTCTGGATGATCCGCAAATGTCGCTCGGTCCGCGACAGTCCGGCGCGATGGCGGCGCTTCCCATTACCGCCCCATTCATGAAAATGGCCGTTGATACGCTGCATATACCGCCAACTCCGTTCGAGCGTCCTGCCGGTATTGTTGATGTAGAAATTTGTATGGAAACGCAAAAACTGGCGACCGAGTATTGTCCGAATGTCATAAAAGACATTTGCGATGAACGTTACGTACCGAGTGAGTACTGCGATGTACATACCGGTCAAAAAACATCATCGCCATCTCAACAACAAAAGAGACGCATTCGGCATTAAATGGTTATACGGTTTCGACTTTATAAAATATGTCTGAAGCAACTGTAAATTATTGCCAAATTCTATGTTTAGCATTTACATTTTGCTTGACTATTTAAGTGAAAATTGTTATTATTTGCGGCTGATGTGGCGTCTTAGCTCAGTCGGTAGAGCAACGGACTGAAAATCCGTGTGTCCGCAGTTCAATTCTGCGAGACGGCACTTTCGAACCCTTAATTCTTTTAGAGTTAAGGGTTTTTTTATTCGCCGCTAGCAGCATGTCTGAGGGCGTG
>CAYSNA010000260.1:0-7689 GCA_964432185.1 uncultured Cytophagia bacterium | reverse complement strand
AAACTGGTATCAAAAGCGGACCGCAAACCACGCGTCTGGGATCAAACCAACGAGTTGCCGCTGGAGGCGTGGGAGCTGTATGATCTGGAACAGGATCGCACCGAGTTGAATGATTTGTCAAAAGACTATCCGGAACGAGTTCAAGACATGGCAACACAATGGCAGGATTGGGCCGAGCGCACCGGCGTTGTGCCGAAACCGTCCGAATAAAAAATCGGCTCTGACTGGGCGTCCGCAGCATGTGAAAAAATGGTTGCTCCTGTTCTTTTCAAAATCACCTAGGCCGGGCATTTTATTTTGGCTATAAAGTCGTTGATTTCCAGTCTGCAAGTTGCTACTTTGAATGGAGAGTTCTTTTTCTTTTGCAAGCTTTTTTGATTACATCAGTTCAAAACACCAGACCATTGCGGGGACATTGATGTTAACAAAATGCATTTTTCGTTTTTTTCTCGTTTGTCTCTTGTTCGCCTCTTTTGCGGCGCCGCAGAGTTTTGCGCAGGGCGATAGCTTTTTGCCGATCATCACCGTGACGAACGCCACTCGACAACTTGAAATCATTCCTCAACCACCACAGCAGGAGATTAATATCTCCGCGGTTGTGAGCAACGTCTCGCCATTCTCCCCGCTGACGGTGCGTCTTTTTTATCGAATAGCCGGTTTTGATTTTCAATCTGTTTTTATGCAGTCCAACTCTGACAGTCTCTGGAGCGGGATCATCCCGTCGTTTGACGTGGTGGCGCCGTATGTTGAATATTATGTCCGTGTGGATGATGGTTTTACCTACGGCACCGATCCTGTTTTTCAACCGGAGGACAATCCGTATCGTATTCCCATTCGGGAGTCGAATCCGAATCAGCGGCCGCCTGCCATCGAATTAACGCCGCACACGGCTCGACTTATTGATCCAACGCATGCCGAATATATGCACCAGGACATTCCCGTTTCCGCGCTGGTCGAGTTTGACAACACCGCGTGGTCGAAAAGTGTCACACTCTTTTGGCGGCAGGCGGGGCAAACGGAATTTTTCTCAACCGACATGACCGACACCGGCTCGAATATCTGGCAAGCTGTGCTGCCCGATTCGGCGGTGCGTTATCCTTTTCTCGAATTTTACATTCTGGCGGCGGATAATAATGCCACCAGTACTGATCCGGCCGCAGTCCCGCAGGCGCGGCCCTATGTTGTTCATGTTCTGTCGTTGTCGCCCAACATGCGTCCGCCGTTCGTCAAGTTGACGGAGCGCACGCAAAACAAGCTGTCGCAATATTTGCCGTCCAACACGGCTATTCCCATCGATGTTTTCGTTATTGACGATGTGAATCGTCAGCCGCATGCGGTGACCCTGGCATTTCGCCATGCGGATCGACTCTATTACAAACACGTCTCCATGCAGCAGGTAAACGACAGTTTGTGGACGGGTGATATTTTGGCCGGTGATGTCCTCAAGCCCGGCGTCCATTTTTATGTCACGGCCTATTTTAACGATACGAGCGTGTCGGCGCCGTCAACCATCAATCCCGATATGGCGGGACGGGATAATCCCTATTTTATATCCGTATTCACGCGCAACCAGCCGCCGGTCATCCGACGAACTGAGGCGACGAAAAAACTTGGTGACTCACCGCTGCATCGGCATCAGCCCGTTCGCATTGAAGTGATTGTCACCGATATTATTTTTCCGTATCTCGATAGCGTGCATCTCTATTACCGGCTCGTCGAGGATCGCATTTTTCAACATATCGAAATGCGTGCCTTGTCGGACTCGTTGTTTGCGGCGAACATCAACACGCTTTTTGTCACGCCGCCCGGGCTCGAGTACTATATTTACGCCACCGATACGGATCTCGAATCGTTTGATCCCGACAAATTGACCTGGCCGGATAGTCTCTATCACATCAGGGTCGATACGATGCTGTACAATGAGCCGCCGATTATTCAGCGTACGGCGGAAACCATCGCGTTGAGCGACACAGCGCAATTGAACCGTGAGCCGTTGACCATAACGGCGACCATTATCGATACGGTTGGCCATTCGCTCAAACGCGCGACGCTTGTCTATCGCCATTCGGTAGAAGGCAGTTTTGTTGAGGTGGAAATGCAGCCCGTGAGCGCCGATACATGGCAGCGCACCATTCCGGCTGATGCGGTGACCGACCCGGGTATCGAGTATTTTATCACCGCCGATGATGGTGTCGATCAGGCCTTCGAGGCCGAGGGCACCCCGGCCAGCCAATATCCGTTTTTTATCCCGGTGATGCCGCCAAATCCACCGCCGGTGATTTTTCACGAACCCGTCGCCTCGGCACAGCCGGATTCTGCCATCCGGATTGTCGCGCAGGTGATTGACACCACCAGAAGCGTGGCGCTGGTTCAGCTTGTAGTGTGGAATGCCCAGCGGTCGGATACCCTCAAGATGGGACAGTTTGAGATCGGCAACTACACGGCGACAATCCCCGGCGACATGGTCGTTAAACCGTATCTGTCGTATCGAATTTTGGCGCGGGATAATTGGGGCTATACCTCCCAAACTGATGTTTATACCGTGGCGGTCGGTACAGCGGGCACGGTTCTGCCCAATCCGTTCACACCCAATCAGGATGGATTCAATGATCTTGTCACCTTTAATGTGCCCGGCTTGTTGAACGGCGCCGGCAGCATCAGTATTTACAATCAACATGGACGCCGAATCCGTGAAATCTCCGACCACAACACATGGGACGGCACCAATGATGATGGTGACGCCCTGCCGCCCGGCGTTTATTTGTATGCCGTCACGATCAACGGCAAAGTCAAAGTGTCCGGCACATTAACGTTGATACGGTAGGGGGTGGATCATGCGACGAAAAATTATCGTAACGATGCTGCTGTTGTGCTGTTATCTTGACGTTTTCAGTCAATACATTTCAAATATCAATCCGGCTAATAGCGATGATCCTCGCGTTCTCGTGGCCAATCCTGCGGGTATTGGCTATAACGGCGCGGCCATCGTGGCCGGATATCAAAATCTCTACGCCGGATTGTCCGGTTCGTTGAGCAAAAGTCTGGTCGGCTTTGTATATCCAACGCCGCGGTTTGGTTCCTTTGCCGTCAGCGGTCAGACTTTTCAGACGCCGCTGCTCAGCCGCTCGGCCATTGATCTGCGTTATGCCTATCATTTTGATTCCTTTCGAACCGCCATCGGCGTCAACATTGGCTCGTTGCTCACCTCTTATGACCGCAGCGGATTTCAACTCGTCGACGCTGGCGATCCGCTGCTTGATGGTCATCTGTCACTCAATACGCTGAATCTTGGTCTCGGTGTGTTCAGTAACGTATACGACGAGCTGTTCATTGCGCTCAGCGTCGATCACTTGAATAAACCGACCGTTTCGTTGCAGGGTGATTATAAAAAAGATATGCACCTGCGCGCCGGTGCTCTTTACACCTGGAACGACTTTCGGCCGCAAGTCGTGTGGGAGTTTGATGAAAACGAACACTATTTTTCTGCCGGCGCCGAGTACTGGTTTGAGCAGCTGGGCCATGCGGATATGACGGCCATGGTGCGCGGATTTTGGTCTGTGGAGCATATGACATTAGGCGCCGGTCTGCTGTTCAAAAACATTCGTCTGGATTATCTCCTTGATTATCCTTTAACGGATCTCAGCGCCTTTGCCGGCGGGACGCACCAGTTTATCGCCTCGTATGCGCTGGCAGAAATGGCCGAATGTGCCGAGCCGCTATCGTTCTGTGTCGTGACGAAAAAAGTCTTTCAGGCTCACGCCAAATTTAAAAGTCCGGCGACTCCTCAGCGAGGAGGTGATCTGGCTACTGGTGACACCGATGCGGATGGTTCACGCTTTTCTCCGGTGGCAGTCGATTCCGTCTGTACGTTCGATCTCTCTCATTCGAGCTCGCCATGCGGTTGGAAAAACTGGCTGCTCGGCGTTTATTATATCAACGACAACGGCGAGGAAAAGGTGGTTTGGCATGCGTCGGGCAAAGGCAAACCCGCTGATCGAATTCGATGGTTGTGGCCGAGGTCGCTGTTTAGAGAATCAGATTATAATCGCACATTTTACTGCAAACTGCGCATCGTTGATAAAAAAGGTCATGTCGCTATTTCGCAGCCGGATCAGTTTTATATTGAATATAATCCGACCACAGAATCCCAATAAGCTGTTCGGCACATATTCGCTTTCCAGCCGGCGAGCTCGCGCGGAAAGGGCAAAAATCGGTTCTAACCTGACGTTCTCATCAAAATCGTCCTGTTTCTTTTGCATCTTTCAACTTTTTTTTATGACCAGCAATGGTAAAAGTTGAAACAGAAAAAATCCAACCACGAATTTCACGAATTTTCGATTTTTTTGTGAAATTACTTTTCGTGTAATTCGTGATTCCTTTTTGGTACAGGCTTATCCGAGTGAGCGTCTTTCAACTTGGTTTATCAACAACAATTGCAAAAGTTGAAATAGGAAAAATCCAACCACGAATTTTCGATTTTTTTGTGAAATTACTTTTCGTGTAATTCGTGAAATTCGTGGTTCCATTTTGGTTCTAGCTTGTTCAAGTTTGGAATTTTAACCATGAAAACATTTTTGCTGATTTTTCTCCTCGTCCTTGCGCCGTTCGCGATGATTGTTGCACAATCCTGGCAGATTCGTCCTGCGCCGCTGATGACGCCATGGGCAAAAGACGTCGATCCTGAAAATGTTTTGCCCGAACACCCGCGCCCGCAGATGAAACGCGCCGAGTGGCTGAATCTCAATGGCGTTTGGCAATTTCAGGAAGCAGCGAGTGGCGACCGCGTGCCGTTTGGCAACACATTGAAGGAAGAAATTCTGGTGCCGTTTCCGTGGCAGTCCGCGCTCTCCGGCATCCGCCGCATGCTTCCGGGTAATCGCGCCTGGTATCGCCGCACTCTTGACATTCCTGCCGCGTGGAATGGCCGAACGATTCTTTTGCATTTTGGCGCTGTCGATTGGCAGAGCACCCTTTATGTCAATGGGCGATGCGTTGGCACCCACAAGGGCGGCTATGACGCGTTTACCTTTGACATAACGCCATTCCTCGATGCGGGCGAGCAGGAAATTATCGTCGGCGTCTATGATCCCGGCAGCGAGGCGCCCATCGCGCGCGGCAAGCAGGCCAACCCAAAATTTGCCGACCCGGGCGGCTATCACTATACGGCCGGCTCCGGCATCTGGCAAACCGTGTGGCTGGAACCGGTGCCGAAAAAATCCTTTATCACAGAAATTAAAATTGTTCCGGATATTGATCTCGGCACAGTGACCGTCAAAGCCAATATTTCCAATCCATTTAAAAGTGATTCTATCCACGTGGTCGTTAAAGATGGCGACTCGGTCATCAGCCAAAATTCCGGCGATGCCGCGCAGTCTATTATTGTGCCGGTAAAAAATGCAAAGCTCTGGTCACCGGATTCTCCGTTCCTGTATGATCTCGAGATCACCTTGCTTGACGGGGATGTGGCGCTGGATAAAATTGACAGCTATTGTGGTATGCGGAAAATTGCTCTCACGCCTGAATCTGGTTTGAAAAAAATCGAACTCAACAACGAATTCCTCTTTCAAATTGGCCCGCTCGATCAGGGCTATTGGCCGGACGGCATTTATACGGCGCCTACGGACGAGGCGCTAAAATGGGATGTTGAGCAGATCAAGGCGTTCGGCTACAATATGATCCGCAAGCACGTCAAGATTGAGCCGGCGCGCTGGTATTACTGGTGCGACAAGCTGGGTCTGCTCGTCTGGCAGGACATGCCGCACACTTTTGAAAGACATGATGAACAATCTAAAATTCAGTTTGAGACCGAGTTGTTCCAGATGGTCAAGCAGCACTGGAATTTTCCGTCCATCATCAACTGGATTGTCTTTAACGAGCACTGGGGTTTGTATGATGTGCACCGCTTGACCGAAGCGGTCATGGCGCTCGATCCGTCACGGCTGGTCACCGGCAACAGCGGCATTGACGCCGGCACACCGGATTTGGATTACGAAGTCGGGCACATCAAAGACAACCACAGTTATCGCCCGCCAAACTGTGCGTTTGCCAGCAGCACCCGCGCGGTGGTCTGCGGCGAGTACGGCGCCATCGGTTATAAAATTCCCGGCCACATCTGGGATGTCGACGGTCCCTGGGTGCACCACAATTATGAGGGTATTTATGCGGCGACGGACGAGTACGAAAAGTTCATCAGTCAGATCCTCGAGTTTATAAAACTCGATGGCCTCAGCGCTGCCGTGTATACGCAGTGGACGGACGTTGAAAACGAGATGAATGGAATTTTTACCTACGATCGAAAAAAAGTTAAACTGCATAAAGATCGAGTGACCGCTGCCAATTTATCAACGCGTCAAAAATAAAAGTGCCCAATGAACAAAGTATACTCCCACATTCGAAAAATCAGATGAAAAATCTTTCCATTCGAATTCTTGAACATTCCGATTATGCGATCTGCCAACAGATCGTCAACAATCAGCAGCTCATTTGGGATATTCCCGCCGCTGAGGTGGTGCCGTTTTGGAAGTTGATGACACTGCCGTCCACTGGCGGTGTTCTGGTTGGCGCTTTTGATGGTGAGAAAATCGTTGGCCATGCCATGCTCACCCCGGCTGTTGATCCCCATACAAAAGAATCTTTTTATTATCTTGATATGGTCGGTCTGCTGCCGGCTTATCGAAATCGTGGACTGGCCGAACGAATGCTTCAGCGCGCGAGAGATGTGGCCAGGGAGCGGGATATATCATCCATTCAATGGACTTTTGATCCGCTTGAAATGGCGAATGCCAATTTATATATTCGCAAACTTGGCGCCCAGGCTGTGCGGTTTTATCCCGACTATTACGGTCCGCCGCCTGAAAATAATCCTGTCTTTCGTACGGACCGGTTTTGGGTCAAATGGAATTTGCAGGGTAAAACGCGCAAAGAGAAACTGCCGGCGACCATCCTTCAATTGAATCAAGCCATGGATTTTTCCGCCGTGGAATCAGTCGCTTTTGCGCTGCCGGATGATTTTCGACAATTGGCGACCGAACAGCCGGAACGGGCGGCACAAATTCGAAACAGTTCCAGATTTCTGTTCAGCCAGGTTTTTCAACAGGGATTTGTGATTGTCGACTTTTTCCATTCAAAAAATTACTATATTGCCGAAAGGGAATCGACCGGACGTTAGACAGGAGAAATTTTAAGCGAGGATGATATAATGAAAACAAGACCATTTGGCAAAACCGGCCGTGCGGTGTCGGACGTCGGCCTTGGCTGCTGGCAGCTCGGCGGCAATTGGGGGGAAGTGACGGACGCCACCGCAAACGAGATTCTGGCAGCATCGGTTGACAACGGCGTGACGTTTTTCGATACGGCCGATGTGTACGGCGACGGCCGCAGCGAACGATTGATCGCCAATTTTCTTAAAGCCCATAATGAAAAGATTTTTGTCGCCACCAAAGTCGGCCGTACCGGCGATCTCTATCCCGATGGCTATGCAAAAGAAAAGATGCGCCAACGGATTGAGATGTCGTTGCAACGATTGCAGGTGGAGGCGCTCGATCTGGTGCAGCTGCACTGTATTCCAATGGAGGTGATGAGCGACGGCGAGGTGTTTGAGTGGCTGCGCGATTTCAATCGCGACGGCCTCATTCACGAGTTCGGCGCCAGCGTCGAGTCCATGGACGAAGCGCTGCTGTGCATGCAGCA
>CAYSNA010000259.1:0-7698 GCA_964432185.1 uncultured Cytophagia bacterium | reverse complement strand
ACTGGCTCTATAACGTTTTGTGTGGGTAAGCGAAATCCAGGTCACCCGCGATCAAGTAGATCATGTTTATAAAGTTATCCATATTTCGGAACCCTCTGGCTCTTCTTTTGGCGAGTTGGACTTTTGAGTTGATCCCTTCCAAAACACCATTGGAAATTTTGTTGTCGTACCAATTGACAATGCCGCTCCAATACGCCCTGACTGTGGCCAGAAATTTTCGAAACGGAAAAATACCGCTGTCCTCAACCTGATCGCACCACCAGGCCAGATACGCAGCAGCCTGTTCTTTGTCATGGAAAGAGAAAAAATCATCAAACAACTCAACGAGTCGAACCCCATCGCCGAGCACTGGAAACAAGTCCATCAATTCAAATTTTGCGTGTTCTAATGCAATTGAAGCATTGAATTGATGTTTTGAAATGTATGGAATTTCATCCCCTTTTTCAATAGTTCCCCAAGCTCCATCTGAACTTGAGAATTCATTAATGAATTCAGTATCTGATCGGCGGTAAGGTTTTCCTGCTTTTTCAAAAAAGTGTATTTATGGCCCTTGAGAAGTTCATGCTCTTTACGTTCTAATTTTCGAAGTGTATCCATATTCTCATTGAGTAATTTTTTAAGATGAAAACGATCGTAGACAATAGCGCTGTTTGGAAAGTGTTTTCCAATACCGGCTATAAAGGCCGGTGACATATCAATTGAAAAATGCGTAATACTCTTTGGGTCTATGGATTTGTTTTTTAGATAATTACCTAGCTGTTCAACTGTGCTTTCGTCTTTGCCGGGACAGGCAAAAACAACTCGTCTTTTGTCAAGATCGACCGAGAGCATGACATAATTGTGACCGCGCTTGCTGGAGGTCTCGTCTATACCGATTTTATTCAGCCCGTTCAAGTCGACTGTTGACCTGGCCCGGCCGATCCAATAATCAAAAACTCGCCATAATCGTGGCGACCAGACCTTGAGAATTTTAGCCGCGCTGGTGACCGGCATTTCGCATTCGATTAACGTCATGGCAAAGGCTTCAAATAACAGCGTAAATCCACTGTTCGGCCGCGCCCACGGCACCTCCACTTGACGAGTCTTGCCGGACGTTGTTTTAATGCGAGGAACTCGAGCATGTAGAAAACACGTATGCTGGAAAAAATCCAGATGTTGCCATGTCTTTGTTTTTGTATCGTGAACTGGACAGAGCGCACCTGTCTCATCCTGAAATTTTTCGCCGGTGGTGAAATCAAGGTAGATGTCCAACTGACCATTTGTTTTACCTATGGCTTTGAATTTAACATCTTTGATAAACCAGGGCGCTGCCAATTGAAGCGCTATTTCGAATAACTTTTTTGAGTTTTCCATAACGGAATTTAAGCAATGTGCAGGAATTTACCCACTCGATTCGTTAAAGAGTCCAGATTTTTCTGTCATTTTCCCCGAAATCATCGCGGCAATTTTATAATAGAGTGGAGTGTAAAGAAGGAATATTCTCTGATGCAGATCGAAGCATAAAAAAAGTCGTACAAAAATGATGTACGACTTTTTTGGGGTAAAGCATGTCAAAGCGATCCTGAATCGCGCGTCCTCACAACGTAAACGCCGCAAAAAACGCTCGATCCTCTCGCACAACCCGCAGCATCACGGCATCTCCTTTCTTCAGATCAGCAACAACTTTGCTGAATTCGTCAACATCTTTGACGGTTTGTCGGTTTACCGATACAATCAAGTCACCTTGTTTTAATCCGGCGCGATACGCTTCATCCGAATTGACTTTAGTAATGACAACACCTTGAAGTGAGCGATCCAATTTATAGTGATCAGCCAGGTCCTTGCTCAATGTCACCACATCAAATCCCAGTTTTTTCTCAATGCGCTGTTCAGAGTTCGCGGAAATTTCATCCGATTTCAGTTTCTCCAGCTTGGCATCAAGTTTCATTTCTTTGCCGTCTCGCAACACCGTCAATTCAATTTTCGTATCCGGCGCTATGGACGCAATGGTATTTCGTAATTCAGTTGAGCTGGAAATTTTATCGCCATTGATCGCAGTTATCACATCGCCCTGCTTTAATCCGGCTTTGTCGCCGGGACTATCTTTGGCCACATCCGACACAAGGGCACCGGAAGCCTCGGGCAAATCCATGGCTTTTGCCATGGTCTCATCAATATCCTGAATGTAGACACCGAGATAGCCGCGCACCACCGTGCCGTGTTTGAGCAGCGATTCCATCACCTGCTTGGCCATGTTGATGGGCACGGCGAAACCGATGCCCTGAAAACCGCCGCTTTGGCTGACAATGGCCGCGT
Organism: uncultured Cytophagia bacterium; assembly: GCA_964432185.1. Lineage (GTDB taxonomy): Bacteria > Zhuqueibacterota > Zhuqueibacteria > Residuimicrobiales > Krinioviventaceae > Kriniovivens. The sequence goes on along the minus strand of CAYSNA010000259.1, from coordinate 5,403 downwards.
TGATGCCGACCAGCTCGTTGTTCATATTCACAAGCGCGCCGCCAGAGTTGCCCGGATTAATTGCGGCATCCGTTTGAATGAAATCTTCATAATCGGCCAAACCAAGATTCGATCGTCCCTTGGCGCTGACGATTCCGGCAGTCACGGTGTGATCCAGATTCTCGCTCAGCGGGCTGCCAATCGCCAGCACCCACTCACCGACTCGCAATTGATCGCTGTCGCCAACCTTGAGAGTTGACAAATGCTTGGCGTCAATTTTGAGCAAGGCGATATCTGTTTTCGGATCCGTTCCAATAATTTTAGCCGGATAGGTCTTTTTGCCACTCATGCGAACCTGAATGGTATCCGCGCTTTCGATGACATGATTGTTCGTCAAAATATAGCCGTCTTCACTGATGATCACACCTGAGCCCATGCCGCGCTGATGAAATTCGCGTTCCTGCGGCTCCTGCTGACGCGGTTGCTGTCTGCCGAAAAAGTCACCAAAAAATTCATCAAACGGACTGTTGAAGAAAAACGGATTTTGCGCCTGATTGTATTTGAGAACCTTGTCCGTGAAAACCGTTACAACGGCCGGGCTGGCTTTTTCACTAATGTCAACAAAAGTATTATTCATCTCCTGCATGGAAATAATGGGCGTAGCCGGCGTAACGGCGGGTGCAACCATTGTCGGCTCCTTTGCCGCCGCCGCTGGATAGGAATGGGGTCCAAATTGCCAAAACACAAGCGCACCCATAACAACACCGAGCATAATCAGCATATACGATTTTAAATGTTTATTTTGCATTACAAATCCTCCTTTATAATTTTGGAAATTTTTGCCTGTCCCTTTCTGAAACTCCGTTGTTTTGCGGCGAGACCTTTTAATTCGCGAAATACTCGTGCAAAAGTTACATGAATCGCAGAATACAAGTTATCCTCGCCATCCCCGGCATTCGAGTCATACGTACCGATGAGCGGTTTGCCGGGGACATCCAGCACAACCTCAACGTGATAACTGTGCTTCTTAAAATCATCTTTATGAAATTCATCGATAACGACGCGGCAGTGTTGAATGTTATCGGAAAATTGATTTAATTTTGCCGCGCGTTCGCGGATGTATTCAGTCACCGCCGGAACCGCCTTACGACGTCGAAAAGTAATATCCACGGGAAAGCGCGGTCGTGCCGATTTGGCCGATGTGGGAGCGGATTCGACCAAAACCGGCACGATCTTCCGGACGTGGGATAACAAATCATCGATATCAAAGGGTTTCGCCAGAATGGCGGCCGCCCCCAAACGCTCTGCATCGGCGATTGTTTTTTTGTCTGGAAACGCCGTAATGAGAATGATTGGCGGAAGCTCATCAAATTTTCGATTCGCTTCCAGAACTTCCAGTCCGGTGACGCCCGGCATGCGGATATCTGAAATGATCAGATCAACGTGCTCGTGTTTCTCTCCGGCGAAACCGAGTTTTCGCAGCAGGCACATTCCATCCATACATTCGATCACTGAATATCCCTGATTCCGCAGCGACCACGCTAACAATTTGCGCATTTCGAAATCATCCTCAGCCAGCAGTATCCGGCTTGCCGCTTTGGCGCTTGAGACATCCGATACCGTCGAATTTTTATTTACATTTTGCATCACGTACCTCCAGCCCGAAGAATCCTGTTTTATTTGTCCAGCTTTAACATGCTGATCACTTTTTGCACACCAATTACACCGGACACTCCTTTGACGAGTTGATCCTCAGTCCACAATGTGCTCGTTGTACCTCCCAGCGTGACGACGCCATCCTCTACGGTCACGGATACATTACTCTCATGCGGAAACTGATTGTGAATGATCTCCTGCAATTCGGACGACAAGTTCTGATCGCTTATCTTGTTTTGCGGCTTCAGCACGATCTGAATCTCGTCGTCAATACCTTTCACTCCCTTTTCCCAGGAGGCGATGGTATTGGCAATCAATTTTTCACGATAAAAATTGACATCGCCGGTAAAGAAAACGATGCCGTTATCGACAGCCACCTTTATGCGTTCCGGTTCCGATATAGCATGATTCAAGGCAATTTTTTCGAGTATACTGGCTTCGATCATTTTATCAGCAATTATGGGAGTGTTCACGACAATTTCATCGGAAATCTCTCGAACACCACTGACTTTGGCGACAATGTCGAAAATTCGCAGTCGGTCGTACAGTACGGAAACCTCGCCGCTGATTTTGACGAGACCATTATCCGTAACGTTAATGCTAAAAGGTTGAGTATAGTAGTGCCCCACGGCTTTTTGGATTTGCTTTTCCAATTGATTTGAATCAGAAGCATAAATGAGTTGCCCCACAAAAAGGACAAAAAGTACGGCGCTAGATTGGGCCATCGACAAAAGTGAGATAAAACGTTTCATGGTAACCTCCATTGGATTTGTTTTCTTTATCCTGCATTAGACAGAATCCATGCCAATGTTGGATGATTGTTTTTTATAAAGTTGGAAAAACGCCATACTGTGGCACATTGACCCCGTGGGGCAAAATGCCCCATAATTCATAGGAAAAATAAAATTGAAGAGTAGTTGGAATTCACATCTTATTGATGTCTGAGGAGATTCATGCAGAAAACGCACTAATGGAGAAAGTAGATCAAATCTATAAACAACAACGTTGTCAGTTTAGTTTGTATGTGTTGAGTTTGCGATACAGCGTTTTTCGATCCAGGCCGAGGATTTTGGCAGCGACCGATTTATTGTTGTTCACTCTGTTCAATACATGCGACATGTAGCGCCGCTCCATTTCGTCCAGCGTCAGCATGTCGTCCGGATCAAAATGTGGTGTGCTCAGATTGGCCGGCGAGTAGGATCGAATTTTTTCCGGTAAATCATCGACACTGATTTTATTTTGCTGGCACAGCACCACGGCGCGTTCCATGGCGTTTTTTAGTTCGCGCACATTGCCCGGCCAATCATAGGCCATCAATTTCTGCGCGGTCATTTTCAGCATCCCCTTGATTTCTTTTTTCATCTGCTGCGCATAAAGATCGATAAAATGCTGCGCCAATAACAGGATATCGTTGCCGCGCAAGCGAAGCGGCGGGACGTCAAGTTGAATGACGTTGAGCCGAAAATAAAGATCCTGTCGAAAATTCTTTTCTTCAATATCAGCTTCAAGATCACGATTTGTGGCCGCCACAATGCGCACATCAATATCCACCTGCTCATTGCCACCAAGCGGACGGATACGGCGTTCTTCAAGCGCCCGCAACAATTTGGGTTGCAGCGTTATCGGGATATCGCCAATTTCGTCAAGAAAAAGCGTGCCGCCGTGGGCTTCAACAAAGAGTCCTTTTCGATCGGTTTTGGCATCCGTGAAGGCTCCTTTTTTATGGCCGAACAATTCGCTTTCCAACAACGTTTCCGGCAACGCGGAGCAGTTGATGGCGATGAACGGGCCCTCCGCCCTGCCGCTCTGTTTGTGCAGCGCGCGAGCCACCAGCTCTTTGCCGGTGCCGCTTTCGCCGGTAATGAGCACCGAGGCATCCACAACCGCAATGCGGCTCAGTTGATCCAAAAGCTCACGGATGGGACGACTTGCGCCAATAATTTCGTGCCGGCCTTCGTATTGCTTGACGGTGGCGCTTAATTTTTTAATATGATCTTCAAGCGCGCGATGTTTCAAGGCGCGTTGCAAAACAATGGCTAGCAGATCGCTATCCACAGGTTTGGTGACAAAATCATACGCGCCAGCGCGGATCGCCGCAATCGCCGTTTCCAGACTGCCAAATGCGGTTAACATAATAATGGGGATATCGGGCCGATTGGCAACGATTCGCTCGCACAGTTCAATTCCGTTCATGCCGGGCATATTAAAATCCGTCAGCACAACGTCAAAGTCGCCGTTCAAAATATCATTGGCCGCGGATTCTGCTGACAAACTCCATGTCACGTCCGCGCCGCGCCGCGTCAAGTCCGCCTGCAGAAATTCACACATACTTTGATCATCATCAATAATATAAATTCGTCCGTTCATGTCGTCGAGTCCAATGGTAGTGAAATGATAAAAGTCGTGCCCTGCCCCTCTTTACTTTTTACATGAATTTGACCGCCGTGTTCCTGAATGATGCCGTAGACGATGGACAAGCCCAATCCCGTTCCGGCGCCGACATCCTTAGTGGTAAAAAACGGTTCAAAGATATGATCCATATGGTCGGGAGCAATGCCGTTGCCGTCATCGGAAACCAGAATGAGCAGATTGTCCGTGACCGGCGAATCACCGATGGCGTGTTCAAACTGGGCGTCAATTCTGACGGTGCCGCCTTCCGGCATGGCTTGGATGGCATTCATAACCAGGTTAATCAGCACCTGCTGAATCTGGCTAAAATCAAGGTTGAACTGGGGTAAATTCGTATTATCGCTCAATACAATTTGAACTGCAGATTTTCGCGCAATGGGATCGAGCATATCTTTGACCTGGGCAAAAATCATCGGCAGATTCACAGCGGAACGCTGCGGTGCCCGCCGTCGTGAAAAGTCCAAAAGCTGCCGGATGATTTTGGTCATGCGCTCCGATTGCTGATGAATAATGGTGGCGAACTCTTTCGTTTCTTCCGGCGTTAACGATTCATTCGCAATCAACTTGGCGCGGCCGGACACCACATTGAGCGGTGTTCCCAATTCGTGCGCCACGCCGGAGGCCAATCGCCCGACAGTCGCCAGCCGTTCCGAATGCCGCAATTGCTCCATGGTGGCGATGCGTTTTTCGGTTTCCGATCTCACGCGTTCCTGCGCCTCACTCAAATGCTCGCACATTTGATTCAGCGCGCTTGCCAGCTCGGTCAGTTCATCTTTGCCTTTCAGGACGAGATCAGCCGACAGGTCGCCCTGGCCGATTCGTTCGGTTTTTTCAACCAGCCGACTGAGCGGTTTACCAACAATCTTTATACCAAGAAGCCAGAGTAGCAGGCCGTTTACAAGGAGCAGTCCGACAATTAATGCCACGGCATGAAATATAGTTGCTGTAACATAACGGTTTCGGGAAACCATAGATTCGCTGAGTAGAATAATCCCGAGGGGAAAATTTTGAATTTGAAACGGCACAAACGTATGCAGATAATATCCATCTTGATGTTTAATTTTAAGAAACGTGGTTTCGTGTCGATTGAGAATGGACCATAAAAGCTGTCGATTTGAGGGCGGGATTAGTGGATTGTTCATCAAATCATCTCGCCACATCCACTCAATTCGTATATTCGTTTGTTGCTCGTTCAAGTTGTTAATCACCTGAACGGCTTCATATTCCCCGCTGTTATTCCAAACGTTGACAATCAGACTTTTCAGCGCCATGCCCAGGACTTCGGCATCGCGCTGCATATCCTGGTCAAACAATTCAATCTCACGACGCACGGAATACGTCGTATTGATGATCAGCAGC
>CAYSNA010000258.1:0-7699 GCA_964432185.1 uncultured Cytophagia bacterium | reverse complement strand
GCACATATCTTGACTGGATGATCGCGCTGCCATGGTCCGTTTCAACCGAGGACAATCTCGATATTGCCGGCGCGCAAAAAGTTTTGGATGAGGATCATTACGATCTTGAAAAAGTCAAGGAACGCATTATCGAATATCTGGCCGTGCGCAAATTAAAAAATGATACCAAAGGGCCGATCCTCTGTTTCGCCGGCCCTCCGGGCGTTGGTAAAACCTCGCTCGGGCGTTCCATCGCCCGCGCCATGGGCCGCAAATTTGTCCGCATGTCGCTCGGCGGCGTGCATGATGAAGCGGAAATTCGCGGCCATCGCCGCACCTATATCGGCGCGCTGCCAGGTCGTATCATCCAGGGGTTGAAAAATGCCGGCAGTAACAATCCTGTTTTTATGTTGGATGAGGTCGATAAAATCGGCCAGGATTTTCGCGGCGATCCGGCATCGGCCTTGCTGGAAGTGCTTGATCCGGAGCAAAATTTTTCCTTTGCCGATCATTATCTCGATGTGCCTTTCGATCTGTCAAAAGTGATGTTCATCACCACGGCGAACGTGTTGTATACCATACCGTCCGCCTTGCGCGATCGTATGGAAGTCATTGATCTTTCCGGCTACATTGAAGAAGATAAAGTGCAAATTGCCAGAAAATATCTGGTGCCGCGTCAACTGCACGAGAATGGCTTGAAACGAAGGAATATTTCTTTTCAAACGAGTGCCCTCAGAAAAATAATTCAAGGCTATACGCGCGAGGCCGGCGTGCGTAATCTGGAACGCCAGATCGCCAATGTGTGCCGCAAAGTCGCGCGTGACGTGGCGACCGGCAACACGAAAAAACATACGATCACTGGCAAGAATCTGGCGGAATTTCTGGGACCGGAAAAGTTTTATTCCGAAGTCAAAGAGCGCACCGCGCAAAGCGGCATTGCCACAGGGCTGGCCTGGACCCCCACCGGCGGCGATGTGTTATTCATCGAAGTATCGCAAATGCCCGGCGCAAAGGGACTGATACTCACCGGTCAACTTGGCGATGTGATGAAAGAATCCGCGCAAGCAGCGTTGTCCTATATTCGATCGCGCTCGGAGGATTTTAAATTATCGGACGATTTTTTCAGCAAACGCGATCTGCACATTCATGTGCCGGCCGGCGCGATCCCCAAGGACGGGCCGTCCGCCGGCGTGACATTGACGACGGCGCTGGTCTCGCTGCTTGTCAATAAACCGGTGCGAAACGATATTGCCATGACCGGTGAAATCACCTTGCGCGGCAAGGTGCTGCCCGTCGGCGGCATCAAAGAGAAAATGCTCGCCGCGCGTCGCGCCGGAATTAAAAAAGTGATCCTGCCGGAGAAAAATAAGGATGATCTGGATGAAATTCCGGAAAACGCCAAAAAGGATATGACGTTTTATCCGGTAAGCTCGTTGGAGCAGGTGTTCGAACTTGCGATAAAGGACTGGAATTCAATCAAAAAATAGAACTATACATAGGTGCGCTTTACCGCATCCCACGTGAGGACGATGGCATCATGCTGTGTTATCGTCCTTTTTTTGTTTATGTGAAAGGTTGTGTTGCTGATGATCCATTTTTCACCGGCGGGAACGGTGCACTCCAGAAGCGAGTCTTCGTCCCCTATAATCGTGATTTTGTTCGTGAATTCAACCAGACCTCTCGGCACGTTCCCTGATTGTAATAGATCCACTTGCAGTGTGCCGTAAAAATCATCGACAACAAATTCGGCGCCGACAAAAATATCGAAAAAACTTTTGGTATTGAGAATGTCCGAATTTATAAAATTGCCGGCCAGTGTCGGATGTTTTGTCGTGGCATCGCGATGGGTGCGAATGTGCGGCAGACGGCCGGTCTCCAGGTCGAGCCATTCAATTTTAAACAGAGATGAACAAAAGGCAAACAGATCGTCACGCTTACGCAACGCAATATGGCTCCAGTGCTGATAGACGGCTGTTTTCGGGCCGAGAATATTGATGGCCGATTGAGCATCAAATTTTGATCGACCGTCGGCTGTTTGAAACGTCGTCATCGCGGTGGCCAAAGAAGCTTCAAACGAATAATATGTGGAACCATTTTCTTTTTTCGATTTGAGGACCATGGGGAGTTTGGCCAAATGGGCATACACGTCGCGAGTGAAACCGACGGCGACATTGGTATTGTAGCCGCCGCGCGACGTTTCAAGCTGCTGAATATTGGCGCCGCTCTTTTCCGCCAATTCGGCCTCAAATATTTGCGGCATCCGTTCGCCGCTCTGTTTGTTTTTCAGCAGAAAACTGAATCCACCTTTGCGCAAATACTCCCAGACGAGAAAAAAGCCGATGCGGAGATGGTGGTGCTGTGGTGTGTTCTTTAGCTCGTCAAATTTTTGCAAAACCTGTTCAAAGTGCTCGCCACCCCAATTGAACACCGCCGCGTTATCGCCGTTGGTGAAAATAAAATAGTCCAATCTGTTGTGCTCGATGCACTCGCGAACGCGTTTATCCATCAGACAGTATTTAAAGCCGTGGCCGTGTCCTCCCGGGTATGAGCCGTTTTTTGCCGAAATGTTCAGCGAATCGCCGCCCTCAACGACGTGTATTCGAGGCAGCAGCGGTTGGGCTGTCACGAAAATATGCAGATCCGGAACATGGGAAAATTTAGCCGTGAGATAATCAGAAATGGCACGCCAGGTCATGGCGTTGGCAATGACGGCAACATGACGAATACCGGCCTCATAAGCCTGTAGAATCATGCTTTCGGTGTTGGTCACCGAGGTTCCAACCGGCGTTTTTTTCGCGACAAATCCACGGGGAATGAGAGGAACAGCATCATATTTTTGAAAGGCGGCTACCAGATCGGGCGCAAAAAAATCGTTGGCAAAAGAAAGCGACTCATCCGGCGAGAGGCCTTTGTAGAATGTTGAATCAACGCCGCCAAGCGCGGTGATAAAAAGTGATCGGCTCAATTTGGCGCCATGCTGTGCGGTCAGCGTGCCCGCGCTCGGCAAATGGTCGAGCACAAAAAGCGAATCGATCTGGTCCAATCCCGGCGTGGCTTGTGAAAATGATTCGACCTCAAAATTATCAATATCCCCGTATGGATTTTCGAAATTTTCTTTGTTGCCGTCCAACAGAAGCAGCAGATAATCCACCCACTCTTCCGCCAAGGTTTGATCAAATTCGTAGCCGTTGTTGAGTGTGCGTATGAGCACGTGAATTTGCGAAACAAGATCATCTCTCTTCGGAGGCCGCACGCTTTTCATCGTTGTTTCTATTTTTAAATTCATCACCGGTTCTCTGATTCAATGATTTATTTCATGCATAAATACTTTTTCTCAAACCGAATGCGGATGAAATATTCTCCTTGAAATATAATGACCTGGATTGTAAATATCTACAAACTGTTTCATTTTAATTGTATATTCCGGGTATTCAAAAGGAATTATTGTGGAGATTTTGTGAACGCACTGGTTACCGGCAGCAACGGATTTATTGGATCGTTTCTGGTTGAAAAATTACTAAAGGAAGGATTTTCAGTTCGATGTCTTGTGCGCCGCACGAGCAATCTGCGCTGGATAAACGATTTGAACATTGAATTGTGTTATGGCGAGTTGAGTGATCCGGCAAGCCTTGGGCCAGCCGTACAGGGTATTGATATCGTCTTTCACCTCGGCGGTCTCACGCGTGGTTTGAAGGAGGATGACTATATTTCCGGCAATGTCACGACAACGCAGAATTTACTGAACGCTTGTCTCGACAATGCGCCGAAACACCTCAAGTTCGTTTTTGTCTCCAGCCAGGCGGCGGGCGGGCCGAGTTTGGACGGACGGCCTTTGACTGAGGACAATGCGAATTCTCCTATGTCCATGTACGGTCGGTCAAAATTTTTGGCCGAACGCGCCGTTATGCAATTTGCTCAAACCCGCGCCGCAACCATCGTGCGTCCGCCAAGCGTTTACGGCCCGCGTGACACGGATTTTTATACGCTGTTCAAAAATGCCCGCTATGGCTTTTTGCCCATCGTCGGCAAGGGACGGCAAAAAATCAGCATCATCCATGTACGCGATTTGGTGGATGGAATTTTCCTCGCCGCTACGCAGTCGCAGACCAACGGCGAAATATTTTTTCTCAGCTCGGATGAAGATGTTTGTTTTGCGGAACTGGCCAGGATCATTGGCGCGGCGCTGGATAAAAAAATACGGCTGGTGAACATGCCGCTCCCTCTCATTCGCGCGGTCGTCGCTGTGGCAAGCCTTGTTTCAAAAATAACCAAAAGACCATCGATTTTGAATAAAGACAAGGTGGCTGAAATGTCGCAGCCGGTCTGGTTGTGCAGCAATGAGAAAGCAAAACGGGTACTGGATTTTCAGCCAGGAATCGCGCTGCAACATGGCATGCGCGAGACGGCTGAGTGGTATAAGCAGCACGGTTGGTTGTAATGTGAACGGCGTACCGGCAGTGCGCCGTTTTTACGATCGTACTCGCGTCCTAATGCCCCAATTCGATTCGCATGGTTGTGCCTTCTCCGGGCCGACTCTCTTTGACGTATAACTTGCCGTCGTGATATTCTTCAATAATCCGCTTGGCCAGATTTAGACCCAAACCCCAACCGCGTTTTTTGGTTGAATAACCGGGCTTGAAAATATCGTGTTTTCGTTTCGCCGTAATGCCGATGCCGTTATCGCGAATATCGATGTAAATACGCCGATCATCGATCATGCCGGTGGTAATTTCGATAACGCCCTTTTTCTGCTTGACAGCATCAACCGAATTTTTGATGAGATTTTCCAGCGTCCATTCAAACAAATCACGATTCACGGCGACCGGCGGAATATCTCCCAAGTTTTGAATGATTTTGACCTCCTTGCCCGCCTGCGGCAAACGGCGGTGAAAATATTTGACAATGTCCTTAAAAATAGGCGAGAGATCCTGCACTTTTAGATCGGCCATGGAACCGATTTGCGAAAAACGCGCCGCCACTTTTTCCAGCCGCCCCACATCGGTGCGCATGTCTTGGGCGATTTCCTGCAAATTGACCTGATTTTTATCGGAAGACTGGAGAACTTCGACCCACCCGAGCAACGATGACACCGGCGTGCCGAGTTGATGCGCCGTTTCCTTGGCCATGCCCACCCAAATAAAACGCTGCTCGCTGGTTTTGATGCTGCTAAAACCAAAAAACGCAATCAGCGCAAGCAAGCCCATGATACTCAGCGAAATATACGGTAATAACGACAGTTGGGTGATATTTTTCGATTCGCCATAATAGAGATAATGCATGACTCTTTCTTTTTTATTCTCCGGATCCCAAACTTTGACGACGACCGGTTCGCGTTGACGCCCCATTTGGTGCATCAATTTTTTCAGAGCGGCTAGGGTTTGGGGAGAATGATCTCCGGGATCGTAATCCAGGCCGCGCCAGCCGGTGGGATTTTTTGTCGAGTCGGTCATGATGATGGGAAAGTCGATGCGATCGGTAATGTTGGTGAAGGCCCAGCCGAGCGTTTTGGCGTCAATATCGGTTGTGCCGATACGGTGCACCATCATGGCGTAGGACTCGACGATGTTGCGTGATTCCTCGCGCAAATCATTGACCAATTTTTGCGCATACAAAAGGATGGCAATGACCGACAGTACAATCAAAATAAAAAAGACACCCTTGAGGGTGCCTGACATCATATAGACCGTGCCTTTTAGTGATTTCATCTAGTCAATCCTTGTATTGAGCGATTGATTTCTGCGACGTATAAAAAAGATCAAGCCCGTCAAAAATGCGGCTACCCATAAACCGGCGGCGATAAGACTTGTCCAGACGCCAATGTGAAAGGACATTGGTTTGAATTCAATGCTGACATGTTTTGCCCCGGGTGGCAAAAACAGCGATCTGAGAAAAAAGTTGGTTTTATACAGCTCGGTGCGTTCGCCATCGACAACCGCCTGCCAGCCGACCGGATAATAGATTTCGTTCAAAACCAGCGCGGTCGTGTCTTTTATATCGACCGTCAATTGCATGTGCCCCGGGCGATAGGAAATGAAATCAACCTTGTTGCTGTCGGATGGATGAATCTGAAATGGCGGCTCCTGTTCCATATAGGCCATTTTTTGCGGAAAAAAGTCCTGTTTTTGCATGGCATCAAAAATGGCGCGCCGGCCGGGCAGCACCTGCACCGAATCGACAAAAAAGGCGCGCGGCAGAACACTGGCGTTTTCATAGACAAAAAAACTGCTGTCGTACAGCACGGCGTAATTGGGATCGTGCACCGGCGAATAACTGATGATGTATTTCACATTCAGCAGGTCGAGCATGGTGCGATCAAATTGCAACAGCTCCGGATCGATGTAATCCACCGGGATCGGCTCTTCAACAATATCGCCGTACCTGGACACAAGTCGGGTATATTTTGAGAAAAACGGATTGCGCATGCCGGGTTCGTCCGACGCGCTCAAACCGGTGCGCCGCAGAAAGGCATCATAGGTTTTCAGTACCGATTTGGAGTCGCCAAGTATGGACGCATAATTTTGCAGCGAATGTTCCGTGGTTGAAAAGATGCGAAACAGCTCGTGCGTGTTCGAAAATTGATCCGTCACCGAGACCGGCAGCTCCGGCGCCGATTTTTGTCGCGTGGCGATCAGCTTGTAGTCGACGATCCATAAATCCACAAGGATCAAAACGCCCAGTGTGCCGATAAAAAGTGAGGTATGAATTTTATCATACAAATAAAGACGAATGATCGAGAAGGAGAGGCCGATTAAAACGAAAGTCGTGGCGCCTTCAAGCAAAACTTTTTGATAGTGGTACTGCTGATCGACCAATCGGAGCAGCGGCATTTGCCGCAGGATATGATGCATGTAGCCGGGTTTATTGAGAAGGAAAATCATAAAGCCGGCGCTGAACAGACCCAGAATAATGAGCATATAGACATCGAGCCAGCGCGAACGGGCCGTGGTGCGCGTTTTTTCGCGGTATTTTAATATAGCGTTCAAGCCAATGCCGGCGAGAATCATCGCCATCAACGGGACGGCATAAACGAGCGTACCCCAATAACCGGCAAAAGCCACGAGAATACAGGCGACACTGGCGGCAAACAGCAAATAGGTGCGCCAGGTTCGACGCAGCAAAATGGCAAATCCGGCGAGGAAAAAAACAATGACGCCAAAGTACAGGACAAAGCGGGCGTCCGGCGTGACGAGATGGCCGTTAAAGGACGGATAGGCGTAGAGAAACAGATCGTTGAGGGTAAATTGCGTGCTTCCCGGCGGCAGCAGAATGTGCTGCAAAAACTCGATAAACGGCAGCATGACATAGGCGGCGAGGGCAAAGCCGAAAGCGATCATCGCCAGACACAAGACACCACGGCTCATAAATGCGCGCACTTTGCTCTTCACCCGCCAGTGTAAACTGTAGACCAGGTAGAGGATAAAAATCAGGCCGATGGTCGTAAAGGTTACCGGCGCGCTGGCCCGCAGCAATTGAAAACCGAAAAAGAACGCGCCTAACACCAGCCACAACAGCTTGCGCTGTTCGAGCAGCAGTTGGGTGAAAAACAATATGGCCGGTACCAGAAAGATCGCCATAATGTTTATCCACTCGCCGTCAACAATATTGACGACAATTTGTGGGATAAAGATCAGGAGAACGGCGACAACCGATGCCGCTGTCGGACGGAGTCCGATTTGCCGCAGAAACGCGAACATGAATCCGCTGAACAACATCAAGTTGA
>CAYSNA010000257.1:0-7731 GCA_964432185.1 uncultured Cytophagia bacterium | reverse complement strand
AAGCACTATTAAAAATGAAATTGTCACAAGATGGCTGAATTGTTTGCATAATCAGATTTTATTATAAACGTGAGGAGTCCCAAAATGAAGAATGTTTTGAAAATAGCGTTTTTGCCCATCGTCGGATTATTATCACTCATCTGGTTTTTAATCCGGGTCATTCCCAAACCGAGTCGGGCCGCCTACCCTTGCATGCGCGCCGCTGCACCGCTTGCGTCAACGTTTGTTATTTATGTAATGGGTTTCCTGACCTCCATTTTTTTCTTCAAGCGGGCGCACAACTTTTGGCGGCAGTCCCGCTACGTTGTTTTTACCATCGCACTGGTCCTGGCAGCAAGCTTTGCAATTGGATCATTTTTACAGAACAGTCAACCGGCCTATGCGCTGGTTGATTCTCCTCCTGAAGGCCCCAATGCGCCAATGGGTGAGGGCGTGGGTATTTTCCCCGGCCGCGTCGTCTGGATCCATGATGCCGATGCGACGAATGAAAATTGCCGGAATCGGACGAATGATTATTGGTGCGATGACAAGAATACCGACCAGCAGGTGGTGAATGCTATGGTGTCGGACGCGCTGCAAGCACTGTCCGGTACAACATCGGATGCCGCGGCGTGGGATGCCTTGTTTCGGAATTTTAACGAAACCCACGGCAAGGGCGCTGTGGGGTATCAGGCGAACGAAAAGATCGTCATCAAGATTAACCTCAACAGCAATGGATGCGCCAACACAGGCGATAACTACGAGCGCTGGAATTATGAAACGGTGGATACATCACCGCACGTTGTTTATGCACTGCTGGATCAGTTAATCACCAAAGCGGGGGTGCCGCAGGAGAATATCAGTCTTGGCGATCCAGGCCGAAATGTTGATGATTTAATTTGGGATAAATGCCATGCCACGTTTCCTGATGTGAAATATTGGGGCAAGGCAAACGGGCGCACAAAAATCGTCCGCACGTCAACGCGAGCAATCTTCACTAGCGATGGCTCCATGTCAGACTATCTTCCGCAGTGTTATGTGGATGCCGCTTATATGATCAATGTACCGGTGTTTAAAAAACATCATCGCGGCGGCATCTCGGTGAGCAGTAAAAATCATTTTGGCAGTTTTGTGCCGTTTCATAGCAGCGCCTCTCACTGGCATTTTAGTCTGCCGGCCTCCGAGGGTGGCGGCAATGTGAATAATGGCGACTATGGCACCTATCGCTGTTTTGTCGATTTTATCGGCCATGAGCACATCGGCGCTAAAACTATGCTTTACCTGGTGGATGGTATCTGGGGATCGACCAACTGGGGTCATCCGCCGATTAAATGGCGTATGTCGCCTTTTGATAATGACTGGCCGTCCTCAATCTTTTTGTCGCAGGATCCTGTTGCCGTCGAGTCGGTCGTCTTTGATTTTTTATTTACCGAATTTGATCCGGACCACCCAACAGAGGGCAAGTACGATCCTACGGATAACAAAGGACCCTTCCCGCATTACGCCGGCGTTGATGATTTTCTGCATCAGGCTGCCGATGCGCAAAATTGGCCGGAGGGCTTGACATACGATCCGGAAAAGGACGGTTCCCCGCTGCCGGCCAGTATGGGCGTGCATGAGCATTGGAACAATGCCGAAGAAAAACTGTATTCGAGAAACATGGGCAAAGAGCAGGGGATAGAGCTGGTGACGGGCAAAAGCGCCGATCTTGTCGCGAGTACATCGATGCGTGTCAATGATTTTGGGCTGCTGCACAATTATCCGAATCCATTTAATCCAACTACCACCATTGAGTATCGATTACCCGGAGCATCGTTTGTCAATTTAAGCATTTATAATGCCGCTGGACAATATGTGCAAACGCTCGTCAACGCTGTGCAGCAGGAGGGGCGACACGTGATCCAGTGGAATGGTACGTTTGCCAACGGTTCTCCCGCTCCTTCCGGTGTTTATCTCCATAAACTGACGATTCAATCGGACGCTGAATCCAGTGTCTACTCGAAAAAAATGTTGTTAAGCCGTTAGATCACACTGGCGGCGCACCGCGTGAACAATTGGCTGTCTGATCGATCACCCGCTGCACAGGTCGGGTGATCGTTATAAATCTTGATATCGTCATGATGTCACATGCGCCAGTTTCATCATGCTTCACCCAAAAAATGTAAAAGTGATGAAAAAGAAACCTCTGCTTTTTTTAATCGTTTTCATGGGCCTGGTCGTGGTCTGTGAAAAGTCGACCGAGCCCGAAACCATCGGATCAATCAGCGCGATGGTGCGGCACGTTGTTGACGATTCGCCGGTGTATCCCTCATTTATCTTTTGTGACGATACGCTCGTTACCCACACTAAAGCCGACGGCACCTTTCAACTGCACCCACTCGAACAGGGCATTTACACGTTGACCTGTTCGGCGTTGAGTTTTCGAGACACAACGCTGCAGGTTCAGGTCAACGGTGGTCAAACGACGCGGCCGGTTTTTTACATGACTCCCGACAGCAGCACCGGCAGTCTGCGCGTCGAGTTTCAGGATGATGCTCTTTTCCAACAACAGATCATCGAGAATCCGGATTTGCTAAACTGGTCCATGCAGGACATTTTTGATGGCGTGACGGGCGCAACCTTGCAGAGCAAAACGCTGCGTATGCACCTGCCGCCTCGAATGATTTATATCGGCGATACATTCGTCGCGGTGACCGATGAATTTGCTCAGAGCTGGTTTGACCTGCAAAGCGGTACCTATCCATTCGTGGGAAAATGTGACGGGTATCAGGATGCCCACGCCGTTGTTCGTGTTCAAGCTGGAGAAAAAGTCTATGTTGCTTTCCTGATGAAAAAGGGTGAGACGGCGTTACAATAGCGGGGAAAGAACGCAAAAAGAAAAAGCGGCATACGTCAAATACGCACACCGCTTTTTTTCAGGGAGCAGTTTAGATCTCGTAACTTATGCCAATCGAAGGTAATATGCCAATGCCGCCGGTGGTTTCGACCGTATTGTCCCAATTGTTATATGAGGGTCGAAGCGGTATCGCATAGTTATAAATATTCTGGATGTCGATATAGAGCGTCAATGTTGAATTGCCGAAATTAAAGTACCGATCCACGCGCACATCAAGATGATGGGCGGCATCCAGGCGGCCGGTAAGATAATCAGCCGGCAAATTTTGGGTTTGATTCGGATTAAACGGATTCTCGCCTTTGGGATACGTTGGCGTAAACGGCACGCCGGTAAAATAACGGAACTTGGCCGAGAATTCCCATTTGGCGTTCGGCTTGTAACCGCCGGAAATGTTCAGAATAAGTCGCTGATCATATTGCCCGGGATAGGACATGCCGTTGTTCGCCGTCACGTCCGTTTTGTTGACGCTCAAGCTGGACAATCCATAAAACGGCGTGCCGGAAAACTTTTTCTGCAGCAAAAACTCGACGCCATAGGACCGGCCGCTGCCGTTCGAAACCATGTCGAAAAATCCGAATGATTGAAAATCCTCAGTTGCGCCGCCATAGTTTGTGCCCGTATTGGTGATGACGATATAGTCATTCACGCCGGGGACGGTGCCGGTCGGCAGATCATCATACTTTTTATAATAGGTCTCAACGGCAAGCCGAACATCATCCTGGACCAGATAATCCCAGCCGAGCACAGCCATACTGTTTTTCAGCGCACTGAGACTCTTGTTGTTCCGATTCGTCACCCACACATACGACGGCGATTGATAATAAATGCCGCCGCTCAATTTCAAACTGTGCTGCGGATGGAATTTATATTTGAGGGACAACCGCGGCGACGGATAAAATTTTTCATTTAGAAATGCATAATAATCCGCGCGAAGGCCGGCGTTTATCTCGAATTGCGGAGAGATATTCCAATCCACCTCGGCGTAACCGGCAAATTTTTGCGCCGTGGTGTCGGCAACTTGTACCTGCGGAACACCAAGGTCTCTCACCGGCACCCGGTTTCCGCTGCGGTCGAAAATCGTGTCGGCAAATGCGACATTGTTTTTATAAAACAAATTTTTGGATGCTACTCCGGCACGAAGACCGACTTTTTTCGACGCTACCCAGTAGCGTTCCAATTTCAAATTAACTTCCCGTTCGCGCGCATCACTCTGGAAGAACAGGTCGCCGGCCGGTTCAGCCTGCTTAAAGCCGTAGATGAACACATTTGTGCCGACAACCGCATCCAGATATCCCGAGTTCAGTATACGCCGGTAGCTCACTCCAGCGATGGCCTGATACTGTTCATTGCCCAAAATGCCGGCATTTTCCACGCGGTTTTGCAGCGTGCTCAAGTCGCGATCAATATCGTTAATGGCGCTCAGGCTGATGAGAAACAGTTTATCTTTTGGCGACAGGTCATAGTGACCGATCAGATTAAAATCCGTGTAGACAGGAATGAAGGACAAGCCGTTCGCTTTAAAGATCAAATCAAGATAACTTTTGCGCGCCGAAAAGATAATATTGCCGCGGTCAGCCAACGGCGCAGAAATATCAGCGCCGTATTGTGTGGCGGATACGGTGGCCTTGCTTTCCAGCCCTTTGGAATGTTCTTCGACCATTTTCAAACTGACGACCGACGACATTTTATCGCCATAACGCGCGGCAAAACCGCCGGTGGAAAATGTCACATCCTCAACAAAATCGAGATTAACGAAACTCAAACTGCCGGTGCTGGTCCCCTGAGTGCCAAAATGATTGATGTTGGGCACTTCGATGCCGTTGATGATGAAAAGATTTTCCGACGGCCCGCCGCCGCGGACGAGCAGATCATTTCGACCGCCGGCATTGTTGATGGCCACGCCCGGCAAGGTCGATACGGTTCGCACCACATCTTCAAAACCGCCGGGAAAACGGCGAATCTCTTCGCGCGACAATCCGATCGTGCTCGTTTGCACGCGTTCCTCATCCGGGAAATAGCCGGCGGTCACAACCACTTCTTCGCCTTCAATCAAGCTCTGTTTCAATTGGGCGTTCACCACTTCGGAGCGGGCGCTCTTGACGATGACATCCGTTTGCAGGATGGACTCGTAGCCAATATAATCAAAGCGCAAACGGTAGGCGCCGACCGGCACATTGGTGATGATATAGCGTCCCTCAATATCAGTTGACGCGCCGATTTGTGTATCGAGCACCAGCACATTGACGCCAATGAGCGGTTCTTTGGTCTGCACATCCACAACCGTACCGGTGATACTTCCGGTTGCGGCATAGGCGAGTTGAATGCCGCTTATAAAAATGAAAAGTAAAAGTCGTTTCATATAAAGCTCCCTAAAGCTATTTTCCATTCATTACCTAAATGTGCTCTGTATAACTCGTTTTATTTAGACAGTATTCCAAAAAAACAAAAATGTCTAATCAATGTCTAATAAAATGGTAAATTTGTACAAAAAAAGAGCGCGTGTGTTTGTAATTTGATGCAACATCTTGCAAATTCTAGTTGTCTTTATACTGCTTTTTGTCTATTATTTCTATCGAAAACGAATTGATTTTAATAGCGAGAGCAAAATGCGAAAATTATTCTTGTTCTGGATCCTAATCCTGCTGGTGTTGTCCTGCAGTTCCCAAGCGCCCAAACCGGATATTCTAAACGGCCGGATGTTGTTTCTCGGCGACAGTATCACGCAGGATGGCCGTTACGTCAGCATCATCGAATACGAGTTGTTTCAGCATTATCCTGATGCGGATGTCGATCTCATCAGCATTGGTTTGTCGAGCGAAACGGTCTCCGGATTGACCGAGCCGGATCATCCTTATCCCCGGCCAAACGTGCATGAGCGGCTCGGACGTGCGCTGGACAAAATTAAACCTCAGACCGTGTTCGCCTGTTACGGGATGAATGACGGCATTTATCACCCGCAAAGCGATGAACGTTTTCAGGCATACAAAGATGGAATCCTCAAACTTGTAGCTGATGTCAAAGCGGCTGGAGGGCAGGTTATCCTTCTCACACCGCCCATCTTTGATGCGGCCGTCATTCAAGAAAAAACAGTGCCTGAGGACGCCGAACAGTTTGGCTACGCCTCGCCGTATGTCGGTTATAATGATGTGCTGAGAGAGTATGGGGATTGGCTTTTGGAACTCGATGTTCCAAATGTGCGCGTTTTTGATCTGATGACTCCCATGGTCGATTATACCCTGCAAAAACGAGCCGACGATGCCGATTTTGCCCTGAGCGGCGACGGCGTGCATCCCGGGCTGGCGGGGCATGCGCTGATGGCGCAACAGGTGCTCAAAGGACTCGGCGTGCCGATCCCCGACCTTGATCCGGTTGATTACGCGGCGGCGCTGGAAAATGACGGCCTTTTTTCGCGCGTGCATGACCGCCGCGCCATGCGCTCGATGGCCTGGCTGGTGGATGTTGGATTCATCAAACCGGGCGATTACCAGGCGTTGCCAGTTGATGAAGCTGAAGCGAAAGCCAAAGCCGAAAAAGCACAGATTTTGACCCTGCTCAAAAACGAAGAATGACACGATAGATGCAAAATGATTTTATTTTTCTCGTCCCAAACTATACGTGAGACGAAAATAGCCGCAAAAGCTTTGCTTCAATGATGATGGAGGATGTCATGTTCAGATTTAAAACTTTGATAATGTCGGTTCTCGTTTTTATCGCTTTCGCTTATTCGCAAGAGGCGAATTATGACGAAACCCAGGTGCCACAGTTCGAACTGCCCGATCCGTTGGTGATGCTGGACGGTAGCGCCGTGACCGATGCTCAGATGTGGACGGAAAAGCGCCGCGCCGAAGTTTTAGCGCTTTTTGAAGAGTATGTCTATGGCAAGGCGCCGGCGAAAAAAATTAAAATAAAACACAAGGTGCTGGAAGCCGCGGACGATGGCCTGGACGGCACGGCCAAACGCAAACAGGTTCGGATTTATCTCATGGGCAAAAAGAACGGCCCGTTTATGGATGTGCTCATTTACCTGCCCAAACAGGTCGAAAAACCGGCGCCCATTTTCGTCGGCTATAATTTTTACGGCAACCATACGACGGTGGATGAGCCGCACGTGCTCGTCCCGACCAGCTGGAGCCGCAACAGCGCCGATTTTGGCATTACCGAAAACCTGCCGACCGAAGCTACGCGCGGCAAACGCGCCACGCGCTGGCCGATGAAACATATCATCCAGCGCGGTTACGGTGTGGCGACTATTTATTATGGTGATGTTGATCCGGACGATGACGGCCGATTTGATAACGGCATCCATCCCTATTTTTATAAAAAAGGACAGACGCATCCCCAGGCAGACGAATGGGGCTCCATCGCCGCCTGGGCCTGGGGCTTGAGCCGCGCCATGGATTATTTTGAAAATGATGCGGATATCGACAATAACAAGGTGATTGTCTTTGGCCATTCGCGGCTTGGCAAAACGTCGCTGTGGGCCGGCGCCACGGACGAGCGGTTTGCCATCACCATCTCGAACAACTCTGGCTGCGGCGGCGCCGCGCTGTCGCGGCGCGCTTTTGGCGAAACCGTCAAACGCATCAACACCAGTTTCCCGCACTGGTTCTGCGATAATTTTAATCAATACAATGATAACGAAAATGCCTGCCCCGTGGACCAGCACATGCTCATCGCGCTGATGGCGCCGCGGCCGGTTTACGTGGCCAGCGCCGAGGAAGATCAGTGGGCCGATCCGCGCGGCGAGTTTTTGTCGACACTTTTTGCCACACCGGTTTACAGCCTCTTCGGCTTGCAAGGCGTACCTGTTGACGAAATGCCCGGCCTCAGTCAACCCGCCATGGGAACCATCGGCT
>CAYSNA010000256.1:0-7749 GCA_964432185.1 uncultured Cytophagia bacterium | reverse complement strand
AAATCTCAGATTTAGTGTAGTTTTACCCATTCTTCAAAAAGTGTCCGGTAATGATATCCGGATAAACCGGAACCAAAAAGGAACCACGAATTACACGAAAAATAATTTCGCAAAACAAATTCGGGTAATTCGTGAAATTCGTGGTTGGATTTTTAATATTTCAACTTTTGCCATTTCTGGTCATAAAACAAGTTGAAAGACATTAAAGACCGGATTCCGCCGGCTCAGGAAGGCGTTGATTGGCTCTTGACACTTTCGATATCTGTCCTTTTTACGAACGAGAGACAACAAGACTTTTCCGATATCACACCGGCAATAGACAAATGTGGCGGTCGTGGTGGTTCATCAGAAGGTGAAGAAAGAGCTAAAAGCGCCGGCTGGTCCGGCTCAGGAACGATGGATCATTTTATCGACAGGACCACAAACGTCATATCATCATCCAGAGCACGACCATTTGACCACTTGTTCGCATAATCAACCAGCTTTACGATGATTTCGCCTGGTGATCGTCCGACGCTCTGCTGCAAAATCTCCGGAATATTTTCGTAACCGATGATCTCATTATCCGGATTGAACAGTTCCGGGAAACCATCCGACATGAAAAAAACCGTATCGCCGGAATCGAGATCGATCTTTTCGGATTGATAATTATATGAACTGACCGCGCCCAGGGGCATGCCTTTGAGGATGATCTCTTGCAGTTTCTGGTCGCGGGCCCGATAGACGTAAAACGGCGGCATACCGGCCGAAGAGACCAGCAACTTTTTATGTTTCAGTTTGAACAGGGTAAACGCCATATAAAGGCGTTTCAGATTCATTTGTCGGAGGGCGGTATTGCATTTTTTAAAAAATTTGAGAGCGGACAAATTGGCCGCTTCGGTAACAAAGAAACCTTTGATAATCGACACCATCATGCCGGCGTTGAGGCCGTGGCCGGTCGCATCACCGATGGCGCCGGTGAATTCGTCGTTTTTGACGATAAAATCGTAATAGTCGCCGCCGACCTCGGTGGCCGTTTTCATAAAAACAGCGATGGTCACATCCGGCACCTGCGGCAACTCCTTGGGCAACATTGAAATCTGCAGCTCGCGGGCCTGTTCCAGTTCCTCGGATTTGCGCGCGTGCTCCGCTTCCAGCAGCGCGATGCGCGTGCGCTCCAGCGCCCGCTTTGAGAGCCTTCGTCGCTGAATACGATCAATAGCAAAGACCAAACCCAAAAACAGCATCACATAAAACAGGTAGGCGACCCATGTTCGGTAAAACGGCGGCAAGACGTGAAAGCGGTACACATCTTCTTCGCTCGTCCGGCTATATATATCATAGGCCCGGACTTTGAAGGCGTAGTGGCCCGGCGGTAAATTTGTATATTCTTTATATGTTGTGGCTGTCCATTTGGACCAGGAATTTTCAAATCCGTCCAGACAGGTTTGAAAAAGAATTGCCTCAGCGGCATCATAGCTGACGGCTGAGAATTCGAATCGAAGGGAATTTTGTGAATGGGGCAGAACGGGCTCGGAACGTGTTATACCGGCGCCGCCAAAAAGCAACGAGTCCGGCAGAGCAATGACCTGGCGAACAAAGGTTTTAAAAGTGGGGCTGATTTTTTTTTCAACACCGGCGTCATAACGAAAGAGGCCGTCGTTGGTGCTGATCCACAGCACATCGTTGATATCCGGATAGATAGCGCGAATGGTCGATTCGGGCAATCGTTGCAGCGCATTCGTTTGCACCTGAAAACGACCATCCTTTTTCACCAGTTGATCAATGCGCCCGGCTTCTTCCGAACCAAACCAGATTGTCGCGCCGGAATCTCGTTGCGCGACGACTTCAACATCCCGGGTGCCGTTGGAGAACTGCGCGCCAAATCCAATTTCCGGCAAAAATGTTTTTGACGTTTCATCGAAACTATAGAGGCCGCGGCTCTCGCTTGTGAAAATGAGACGGCCATCGACGCTGAAAGGAAAAATCTGACCCGCGGGCAGTCCTTCATTCACAGAAAAGTGCTCAAGATTTGTCACCTCGAATGGAATGGAATCCGCGTATTGCAATCGGTAAATCCCATTGGAGCGAGTGCCGAGCCAGAGCGTGCCGTTTTTCTCCTGTGCAATACGGCGGATTTCATCATTAATTTCGACGATGCTCCCCTCCCACTGCCAGCGATTCTGATGCCACCTGATCGTCGCCAGGCCGTCAAACAAGCCGACGAACACTCGATTCGATCCATCTGTGGTTGCCAGCAAAAACGCGGCGTTAATCTCCTCGCGGTCGGGGAAAATCTTTACGGCGCGGTTTCCGGTTATCTCGTAAATTCCGGCCGTCGCCGCCACCAGTAATTTGCCCGCCAACGTGGCAAAATGCCAACTCTGGTTGGGGACAAAATCGACAGGTTCAAAATGCGCGAATGGTGCAGCCAGATCACCACCGGCTTCCAGATAATAAACGCCGGAGGGACTCGTCGCGACATAGAGCCGGTCCTCATGCCGGATGATATCCTGCGCCGAGCCATCCAGCGCGGAACGGTCATCAAACAAGGTTAACGGCGATGGCAATTCGATTCGCGCGATGCCGTTATTCAAGGCACACCACACACCGCCTTGATCATCCTGCAACAGATACCACACCGTATTGTCTCGCAGGCCGATTTTTTTGTTCACGTGATGGACAATCTCGCCGCGTTCATCAATAAAAAGAACGCCCTCATTCGTGGCCATAGCGATATAGCCATTTTTCAGCCGGATGCTGTGAATGGCTCTGTTCTTTTTAATGAATTCATTGGCCGGGGAATGAAGCGGCGAAAAGGTCGAATGGTCATAGCGAAAGAATCCCTTTGAACGGGACGCAGCAAGATAGGAACTGTCAGGCAACGGCAAAAAAGCGTAGATCGGCTCATCGGCAAAAAACTCGCCGCCGGGCAAAGGCTGTAGTTCATCATTATCAACAACAAAGAGGCCAAAATCGACATCACGAACGAGCAATTGTCCGTTAAAATTAAAGCTGAAATGAAAACGATTTTGCGGTTCCCAGATTTTTAACTTGGGTGAAGAAAAGGTGCTGTCATGCAGACAGAGACGGAACAATCGGTCATCTGATCGAAAAAACACCGCACTTTCTAGAGCGACAACTTCCCACACGTCGCTAAAAGTTCGCTCGAGCAAGCTAAGATGCTCGAGCAATGACCGGTAGACCATGGTGCCTGTCGAATCAGCGGCGAGGTATCCGAACTCGCTTTTGCCGCCGACGTAGATGGTACCGTCATTCGCCGCAGCAATGGATCGTACAGCAGCATTGTTGGCCAAGGGAATGAGCCGCCATTGCACGCCATCATATTCGAGCACGCCTTTGCTATTGGCAATATAAATAAAGCCGTTCTTCTGCTGCGCAATGGACCAATTTTGATTGCTCGCCCGGTAATCACGCGGCGAAAAATTCGCAATAAACGGAATGCCGGTTTCCACCACGGCACTCTGCACCAGTGGGGCTATCACGAAGAATAAAATGTAACCCAGTTTGACTCTCAAAAACACCCTTTACTCAAAAAACAGCCGCGCCGCGATTCCTAAAATCACGGCGCAGCAGTTTACATGGATTTCAAAAAGGTCAGCACCTTGTCGCTGTCTTGTGCAGCATCAACATCCATATCTTTGTAAACAATTTTGCCGTTTTTGTCAATGACAAAAGTCCAGCGTGATGCCGTGACGCCGCGGACCAGCTTGACTTCCTGATCATCAACAGTTCGCATAATGTCGCCACCGGCCTTTGTCGGAACTCCGAACGACGTGGCAATTCGGCCATCGGGATCAGCCAAAAGTGGAAAATTCAAATTATTAGCTTGTTTGAACCACGCCAGATTTTGCACCGAATCGCCGCTAACGCCAACAACCATAGTGTTGAGCTTTTCAAACTCGGCCAAATCATCCCGGAACGCGCAAGCCTGCGCCGTGCACCCGCCGGTCATGGCTGCCGGGTAAAAATAAACAACCAGATTCCGGTCATTCAGAATGATTTGTGAATTAAAATCTTCACCACGGTCATCTTTGGCTTGAAAAAGCGGCGCTCTATCCCCGACAGTCAAACTCACTACAGTGTCGTCTTCAGCCGCGCCTGGAATCCCTGACGCAAGTCCAATCATCAACAAAAACAAGAAAATAAATTTACCTTTCATAACAATCTCGCTCTTTGGTCTTTTTGTTTTTCATGTGTGAAACGTCAAATTTCATAGCATAATTCCTAAAATATGGACGGTTACAAGTTTTCTCGACTATAAAAGCCAGAGCAATCGGGCTTTTGCTTGCATCTTTAAAATGAATTATTAACTTTTTGTACGATTCGCCCGCTTGTTTTTGCCAGGTCATCACCAATTTCAAGGAGACATTCATGCAAAATCGCCGCCAGTTTCTGAAAAATTCTGCACTGGCAACAGCCGCTGCAGGAACGACTTTATTATTCCGCTGTGCCGAAAAACCCAAGCCGAATATTTTATGGTTGATATCCGAAGACACATCACCCGATCTCGGCTGTTATGGCAACACGCTCGTCCAAACGCCCAATTTGGATAAATTGGCCGAGGAGGGCATTCGATTTGACAAGGCGTTTGCCACCTGCCCGGTTTGTTCCCCGTCACGTTCGGCATTTATGACCGGTATGTACCAGGTTTCCATCGGCGCGCAGCAACACCGGACGTTTGAGACCAAGCCGCTGCCACAGCCGGTACAGGTCATCACGCAGTATTTTCGCGAGGCCGGCTATTTTGTCAGCAACGGGCGAGACCTGGAACGCGACAAGCCGGGCAAAACCGACTGGAACTTTGAGTATGAGAACAATGTCTTTGACGGTACGGATTGGAATCAACGCGCCGATGGTCAACCGTTTTTCCATCAGATCAATTTTCATATGACACACCGGACGTTTCAGCGCGATCCGGCCCATCCGATCAACCCGGATGATGTGGAAATTCCGCCTTATTATCCGGATCATCCGATCACGAGACGCGATTGGGCGGATTATCTCGAGTCGCTGCAAGTGCTCGATCAAAAAATCGGTACGGTGTTGCAGCGCCTGAAAGATGAAGATCTGGCGGATAATACCATCATTATATATTTTGGTGATCACGGGCGGCCACACGTTCGGGCGAAACAGTGGTTGTATGAAGGCGGAATTCGTGTGCCGTTGATTATGCGTTTTCCCGACGGCCGCAAAGCCGGCACAGTCAATTCGTCGTTGGTCAGCCTCGTTGATCTGGCTCCAACCAGCATGAAACTGGCCGGTTTTACGCCGCCGACACATTTGCAAGGCCGTGACCTTCTCAGCTTTTGGTCCCGCAAACCAAAAGAAATTTATGCCGCCCGCGACCGCTGCGACGGCACTGTCGACCGAATTCGTTGCGTACGAACAGATCAATTCAAACTGATCAAAAATTATTATCCGGAACGATCCTATGCCCAGTTTAACGGTTATAAAAAACATCAATATCCTGTTTATACGTTGATGAAAATTCTGCACGACAAAGGTGAGCTCCCCCCTGCCGTTGAGCGGTTTTGGGCGCCGGAACGGCCAGAGTACGAGCTGTACGATCTGCAGAACGATCCGTACGAAATTAACAATCTTGTCGGACATCCAGAGTTCTCGGACATCCAAAACGAGTTGCAGCAAAAACTGCAAGCCTGGGTTAGCGAGTTCGACAAAGGCACCTATCCGGAGGATGCCGAACACGTCGCCTTTCAGTACGATTTCATGCAACAAAATTATGTGGAGCGAATGAGCGCGCGCGGCCTGGATCCGAATATATCCGACGAGGATTATGTGCGTTGGTGGGAAGAGCAATTGTTTGCCGCCCCGAAAAAAAGCGCCGAATAGAGTGGCGTTCGGAAACCGGCACTGCTATTTCACCCAGTGCCGGTCTCCGTCTCCTTGATGAGACACTGTGTCATCGCTTACACAAAACCAGCCCGAAAAATCCCCTGCCATGATCGCCTTTCCTCACTCCACGGCATCGGCATTATAATTGCACACAACACAGCTTTCTTAATCGACGCTAATTCCATAGTCCTATGCGAACCAGACACGGCAAAAAAGTAACTCATGCATCGCCCAATTTTTGTGTTCTTTTTCTTCTTTTTGTCATTTTTTCATCAACCGATTGCTGCGCAGCGTGGCCGTACGATTGATCATACGCTGTTACAAAAGTATTTGCAGCGCAACGGTTATGAAGGCATTGTCGCGCGCACAAGCGAGAACACAACGCTCGTACAGGTCGAGGACGCGACGAATCGTTATGCAACAATTGGCCTTTTGGATGCGCTCGGTCGAACCAGTTTGATGCTGCCGACGTCAACGCAACGTCTCATTTTTGTTTTGCAAAAATATGGCGTGCCGCTTGTTGTGATGAACAGCACGGATTTTTCGCCTATGAGTTACGCCGGCCGGCAGCGAGCCGGCACATTACCCAAAATGACGCTCAGCCGTCGGGATGATCAGATTATCTCGGTCATGAGTAACTATCCGGTGTTTAATGCCTCGACATTAAAAACAGATATTATTTTTCATCCAAATTTGATCATGCAGTTCGGCAACTATAAGAATCCAGTCGAGATGCAGTTTAACATTATTTCAGAAGTTCAAACGTTGCTTTTGAACGGACTTTTATTTTCGGCATCGCTCATTATTCCGCTTTATAATGAACTGGAACCGTGGGGCGACCAGATTCGTCTCGGCCCAACGACCATCAATTATTTGACTCGTCTGCCGCAGCATTTTTATCTCTTTGGCGCCGGCGGCTATTTTCTTGGCAACCGATATGGCGTTGAGGCGGGGATGAAAAAATATATTTATGACGGCCTCGTGGTGCTGGATTCACGCATCGGCTATTCCGGCTATGCCCGCATGGAAAACGGCGCGTTCTGGATTACCGAGTGGCAGGATTTGACCTATTCGGTCTCGGCGCAACTTTTTGAAAGAAAATACCGAACATTTACCACTGTCGGCTATCACAAATTTATCACTCAAAATCACGGCTGGCGGGTGGATGTGAACCGATTTTTCGACGAGTTACTTTTCGGCTTTTGGGCCACATATACGGAGCAGTCCTATAACGGCGGCATTCAATTGTCGCTACCGTTGCCGCCGCGGCGATACAAGCCGCGCGGTTTTGTGCGCCCGCGCGTGGCCAGCTATTACAATATGATGTACGTCGGCAAGTATACACAAACAAACAGCGTACGGTTGTACGCCAATACGATCATGGATGATGTGCTGCTGCGCAATAATCCGCAACTTTTGCAATCAAAATTGAAACGTTTGAATGGGACACGTTAGCAACAGAAAATATTTTGGCGGTCAAAACGGCGAGAATCTCAAGCGTTGTGATCGCCGGGCGAACTGGTCTTTGTTTCGTACGATGTACCGAATTGTCGTGATCAAACCGATTTGTCTTGCCGCGCTTTACCTGCTGCTCAGCGGCGCGGTGTTTGCCGGCAGTTCGGCGTCCATCTTTGGAACGCCGGGCATAGTCGCCATTCCGACCGCTGATTTTTATCGGGACGGCAATGTCACCGGCGGAATAAATTTTATTTCCAAGGAACGGCTGAGTTATTCAAAGTATCAATATGATGGACTGGTGACCTTTGCGACGTTATCCTTTCTCCCCTATGTCGAAGTGAATCTCAAATTCACCAAACAACTCGGCCGACCGGCGCGGTCAGGTCACACTGTCGACCGCTCTCCGAGTGTTCGTCTCAAAGTGTTGAACGAAAA
>CAYSNA010000255.1:0-7766 GCA_964432185.1 uncultured Cytophagia bacterium | reverse complement strand
CGTCACTTTTCCGTCGCCGGGCGTGGCGGTCAGTGTCGGCATAATCGGGGGACGGGCGAATCGGTAATCGGACTCGTAAATTGTTTGCACGACTTTTTTACGGTCGAAGAGAATCGGCGACTGTTTTGTATCGTTCAATGTCGCCAGGTTTTCGAACGCCGCAATAACCGCCATGGAGATGCGTTCGGTGCGGCCTTTGGGAAGAACGAACGTGCCGGATGAAAATGACTGGTTCAGGTTGGCCGGATCCTGGTATTCATCATCAAGAATGCCGTCGGTCAGATGTCCGAAACAGGTCTCGTCATGCGTCACCCAGCGCTCACCGCCCGAGTGGTGAGAAAAGAGGTGAAATGAGGTCAAACCCAGCATGTCAGATTCGGTAATGTCCGTGGCGGCAAAATCCGGTTCACAGCCAACGCCTTCCACAAAGTCCGGGCGATGGTTGCCTTCCGAACCGTCCGCATCCGGGCCGGGATAGTTGATGTCCGTCGGGCCAAGGCCGTCAATGCCGATGTCATCGCCGGCAATTTCACCGGAATCGTAAATACCATTGCCGTTCAGGTCCGTGCCGTCGTCCCAGTCCTGATCTTCATCGGCATCCCAGTGATCTTTTAAATCTTCGATCTTCATGCCGTAGGCCGTTAAAAATTTGTCGATGTCGGTAATGCCCTCTGTGGCGCCGATAAAATTGACAGCATGGTTGTCGCGTTTTTCATCGATCAATCCATCGTCATCGTTGTCGATGCCGTCGTTCGGCACGCCGGGGCTTTCGAGAAAGGCAAATCCAAAGGTGCCGACAAGATAGCTCGAATAGCCGGTGCCGTTCAAATCCCAACAGTAGGACATGTCGAGATCGGCGTTAAAACTGCCCACGTCGTCCTCGCCGTCACCGGTGCCAAAAAAGTGACCGATGCCGAGATCCATAATATAACCGAACACCACCTCCGGTAAATTGTAATCGGAAATATTGGTGATGTCATACTCCCAAAAAATTATGTCGCGGGTTTGCGGATTGTCCCATTGATAGCCGCGGGTAGCGACGCGCAAACCAACACCGCCCCAGGGCAGTCCTTTTTGCGTTGTCACTTCCGGCCGCAGATCGCCTATTTTGACATTGCTGAGCGCGCGCGGCGAATATATGGCGGGCAGTGTTTCCTGCAGGTTTTCCTGATCCTGAGCATCGTTAACGACGTAATAGGTCTCAAAATGCGCGTACGGATAGGGACCAAAACGGCCGTTCCAGCTGCCGGCCCATTTCCGTTCCAAACCTGCTGAAGGCCAGCCTTCGGGCGGAAATGACGCCGGATCGGTGCTCACGGCCGGACTTTCACTGTTGACATTAAAATAACCAAAAACCGGCTGCATGCCCCATTCGACAATACCATCCGGGCTCATGTCAATGGCGTGATCGGTTCGGCCGGACAAACAATAATACAGCGTATCAAGTTGGCCGGGCACCGCGCCTTTGGCTTGAATCTCCGCCGCTTCAGTGACCGGCGTTGAACCGTTTTCGACAAAAACCTTGGCGCCGACGACAAGAATATTGCTGTCAAACAGGTCGAGGCCGCGTTCCGACGTGGCCGGAAATCGCGATCCGTCGATGAACGGCCAGTGGCCCTGTCGACCCTGATTGTTAAAGTAGAGCCGGAAGCGGTTTCCCGACATGTGGCCTTCGCGAAGCGCCGCCTGATCGCCGGCTGGATCGATCGGACCTTCGTATTCTCGCGCCTGCCCGAACAGCAGGGTGAGATTCATCAAAGTAAAAAGTAAAATCAAGAATCTGTTTTTCATAATAACGTTCCTTTATTATCGATTAAAATACAAAACCGAGTCCAACTTTGATCATGCGCGGCGTGGAAAAGCGCGATGGGATGAGCACCTGTTCTTCATAATCGTGATAAACGCTGCGGTGCCCCATTAAATCGGTTTCCTGGATGATGGCCTGATAGGCTCGCCCTGTGTTGGCGTCAACATCCACCTCGTTTAGTCTGTCCAGCAGATTATAGGCGAGCAGCGTCAGCCGGATTTTTGTGTCGCCGAACGAGGCGATATTATAATGCGCATTGAGGTCGAGGCTGTTTCGCATCGGCTTGTGCTGATTGTTGGGGAAGAGGTTGATGCGCGCCGTGGGACTTTGGGCGATGGGCTGCCAGGTATAGGCTTCGCCGGAGTAAAAATAAAACACCAGCGTGGCGCCGTAATTTGGTTTTTGATAACCGACATAGGTATTGAACACATGGCGCTGATCCCATGACATTGGAATCATCTTGTTAACCGGATCCATGCTGGCGCCGGCGCGACTGAAACTCATGGTCGGATTGTCTGCCACACCGCGCGTGTACGCCAGCGTATAGTTGATGCCTGCCGAGAACGCTGCGTGCTGGAAATCGTATTTCACTTCCAGACCGCGCGCGTTGCCATATTCCAGGTTGGTATAAACGCCATATCGGGTTTGGTCGTAAGTGGTATAGGTGGTGGCGGAGACCAAGTCGTAAATGTCGCGATAGTAGACGGCAACCTCAACGCTCATCATGCTGTTGAGCTGCTGCCACAATCCCACTTCATATTGAATTGTCTTTTGCGCGTTCAAATTGGCATTGCCCATTCTCGAGGTGAAATCGGGCGCCTGTACGAGAAACGCATTGTTCTGATAATAATAATCCAGCGGCGGCAACTGCAAAAAATGGCCGTAGGAAAATCGCAGCAATGCCGCATCGCCTAATTGATAGGACAGTCCCAACCGCGGACTGAGTTGATACTGTTTGTCCGCCTTGGGATAGGTGCTGTAACGAGACTCTTCCAACTGAAAGAGCGTGTTGGCCGGATTCCGATAGTTGGAGGGATAAATTGCATCGGGATCAAAATAATCAAAGCGAACGCCCATATTGACAACCATGGAGTTGAACTCCATTTTGTCCTGCACATAGTACGCAAACTTTATTGGTTTGTGCGTGTAAATATCCGAGTGCGTCGACGAATCCGGAAACGTCACCGGCGCATAATTGGGATATTGCAGCTCGCCGTTTTCATCAAAATAATTATCATACTCGACGCCCGATCCGTTAAATTTATTTTGAATGGTGCTGTATTGTTGGTTCAAGGTGATCTGGCTCACATCAACTCCCGTTTTGAGAAAGTGATTTTTGTTGATCTGCCAGGAATAATCGAGCTTTAAATTCAAATTTTCTTCCCCGCGAATGGTGTGGCCCTTGCTGTCGCCGCCGGTGCTAAAACCGTTGCTGCGGCTGTACTCGTCGTGCACATAGCGCGGATCTGTCGGATCTTTATACATATAATTGCCGACCTGATAATCCGACCAGGACAGCTTCAAATCATAAAAGGCGGAGGGGCTCAACATATGATTCACCTGATAGCTGAACATGAGCGATTCCGTCGAGTTGGTCGGCATGCCGAGGGGATTGTATTTATTGGCGTGGCTGTACCATTGCCCTTCGCGATTATTAAAGTTGGCCGACAGGGACATCTTGATCGAATTGGTGACGCGATAGGTAAGCTTGCCGAACAGCAGCAGATTATCATTCCAGCTCATCGACACAAATGAACTGTCGCCGGTGTGCTCGGTGATCCACTCCGCCGGATCGTCCGAATCGTAGTTGCTGTAATCATGCGGATTAAAATAGTGCAGACCGTTCAAGTAACCGTCGTCTTTGTTTTTGCGACCATCGATAAAAAAAGTGAGTTTATCGCTGAAAACCGGCCCGGAAACATTAAAACGCACATCCTGAATACGATCAAATTCGCTATTGGACAGGCCGATGAATTTGTCAGTATGAGAGGTGAGATAGTTGCCGAAGGAGGCGGAGACCGAACCATCAAATTTGTTGCCGCCTTCTTTGGTGACGATATTGACGACGCCACTCATGGCATCGCCGTATTCGGCATTGAAGGTGCCGGTAATGATCTCGATATCCTGCGCCGCCTCGGGATTGACGTTCACCGCCTGGGATTCCTGGCGGAACGATTCCGTGGTCTTGACGCCGTCGATCATATAGATCGCTTCGTTGCTGCGGCCGCCGCGAAAGTGATTGTTCACCACACCCGGCTGCATCGCCACCACAGCGGAGATGCTCTCAACCGGCAATACCGAAATATCCTCGGACGAGACGTTGCGAATCGAGTTGGTCTGGTCTTTTTTGACCGAAATTCGATCAGCCACGATCGTCACCTCTTCGCCGTCAATAACCGATGGCGGCATTTTGAACGCCACGCGCGCCGTACGGTTGACCGACACCTGCACATCCTGAATGGTTGTGGTCGCGTAACCGATATAGCGCGCCTCAATGTTGTAGACGCCCGGATGAATGTTCAAAATGAAAAATTCACCATCGACATCCGTGGCGCCGCCAAACTCTGTGTCCTTGACGAGGATATTCACGCCAATCAACGGCTCGCCCGTTTCGGCATCCGTTACCGTTCCGGAGATTTTGCCGGTCGTTTGCCCGAGACTTGTTCCGGTTCCAATTAGAAAAACAGACAGCAGAATGATAGACCAGTGCTTTACCATTCTCATACAGTCCTCCCATGTTTGGTGAGTGTATCAGGTTTGTTTGTTAATTACACACGAAAGAGAAATTTTTTGCACATGATACATTTGGGGATGGATTAGAAAATGCAGGAGACATTATATCGATGCACTCTAAGCATTCGCTATCACACACCACTCGAAAACAGACATAATTGATCTATAAAAAACGGCAACGTGGAATGGATTTTATTTTGAACCGCGCCGGACGCATGCACTTTTCAGAAGCATCCCTGTAGTGCGCGGCGCCATGTCAAATTGCCGGAACGTGTTATCGTATACCAACGATTAATCTGAATCGAAATGAATGCTGAAATAAATTTTCACTAGAGCACGCCCGCCCATGGGCAGGACAAGGAGGAACGGTAAAAACTTTATAGCTGAAGGAAAGTGATGCGCGTGTTTAAATTGGCTTCTCAATCCTTCACTGGTGCGGCAATATGGTGAAAAATGCAGATTAAATGCAAGCGGAAATTGGAGACATGCCAGTTTAAATTGGCGAGAGTTGACGATTGGTAACGGCAAACGCACGTCATGTCAGAACATCAGGCGCGTTCGGAAATCATCTCGGGTGTAAGCGTTTTTATGCGCAAAATAAAATAGGTCACTGATGCGCCAATCAACAGGAGCAGCACGCGTACGATAAGAATATCAACAAAAACAAATGCTGATAAGGGAATGGTCGTCCACAGCAGCAACAAGATGATCACTTTGCTTTTTACCGGAATGGCCTTGTGCTCGCGCCAATTGCGGATGTACGGGCCAAACCATCTGTGCGCCAAAAGCCAGTCGTATAACCGATCCGAGCTGCGGGCATAACAGGCCGCGGCGATGAGCAAAAAGACCGTCGTCGGTAAGAGGGGCAGAAAAATGCCCAATACACCGATGCTGAGCGACAACGTGCCGGCAGCGATGAGTGACCATTTTTTTATCGTGGAAAGCGCCATGTGTCCTGTTCATTTAATTTTTATTCAGAAGAAGAAAACTGAAGAAGAGCAGTGATTATTCCAAGTTATTTCAGCGTCTGGAGATGGATATCGGGGATTAACTCCTGTTCGGGCTTAAATCCCTGACGAGACTGTTGAAAAAGTAAAAAAATCACTTTTACGTCACTCCCGCCCCGAGCTTCTTGCGGGATGAGAGTTTGTTTTTAAGCGAGTTTTAAATGCCCGCCGGCGCGGGAAAAACTTGTACTTTCAACAGTCTCGTCCGAATTATTGAATTGCTATTTGACCTTGACCATGACCACGCCATGTGACGGGACGGACGCTGAATATTCGCCTTTAAACTCGCCAACATCTTTTTTCGCCCACAAGTCACGCACGGTGAATGCCAGGTAGTTTGGCAAGCCAATTTCCGCCCAGGTAAAAGCGATATCCGCTTTGTTGCCGGAACGATTGAATAAAACGACGGCGCGCGTGCCGTCATACAGCTCTTTACTCCACACTTCAAAATCGCCGTCGTCGCGAACTTTTTTGCCCTGACGACCGAGGGCGTCCTGATTAACCGCAATGACTTCTTTATTGGTGATGATGTCGAGAATCTCATCGGACATGGTGCGCGGATCGTTGCCGAGCATCAGCGGTGCGGCTAAAATACACCACAGGCTAAAATGCGCCACGTTTTCATCGTAGGTCAAATCGCCGTTGCCGACTTCGAGCATATCGGGATCGTTCCAGTGTCCGGGGCCCGCAGCGAATTCCAGTCCGACCTGTTGATCCAGAATTTTGGTAAAGCCGATAAAATTTTCAATCTGCACGCCGTTGGAATGAGTTTTTTGTCCGCAATCCCAACATGGGCGAATGTCAAACGTAGTGCGCCACAAATTGCCAACCGCCGGCGCCCAGGTCCATGGTTTGGACACGCCCCACTCGCAAATACTAAAGACGATCGGACGTCCGGCTTTTTGCAGCGCTCTGCTCATGAGCAGGTAACTATCCGGGGCGCTTTGATTGCCGGTGTGGCACCAGTCGTATTTTAAATAATCCACGCCCCACGCGGCGTATTGGCGCGCATCCTGGTATTCGTATCCCAAACTGCCGGGGTGGTTGCCGCAGGTCATATAGCCGGCATCGGAATACAATCCGAATTTTAGTCCTTTGGAATGGATATAGTCGGCCAACGCTTTGATACCGGATGGGAATTTCTCCGGATTGGCGATGATATTGCCTTCCTCATCCCGGTCAACTTGCCAGCCGTCGTCGATAACAATAAATTCGTATCCGGCGTCTTTCAGCCCCTTTTCAATAAAAACATCGGCCATGCCTTTGACAAGCTCTTCGTTAATATCGAGTCGAAAGGTGTTCCAACTGTTCCAGCCCATGGGCGGCGTCAGGGCGAGGCCGTTGTCCAGGGTATGGCCAGTTTGTGGAATAAAAAACACGGTAATAAGAACGATTGATAAAAAACTGAAAGCCGTTTTCAAGAAAACCTCCGAATATTTAGAATGATGAGAATCAATATACAGAATTCGTCGCACATCATCAAGATGTACAACAAATTCCGTGATCGCAAACTTGCATTTTATCTCTCTCCTTCTTACTATGCAAGAGTTGAGAACTGATTGTTTCTGAAATATACCGGGATTAAAATGTCGATTGTAAAGGAAAAGAGTGATTTTATCCAGGTGCACGCCGGATTAAAACGAAAATTGATTCAAACTGAAAAACTGATGACCGTCATCAACGAGTTTACCGATGGCCCGTGGGACGAACCGGAGCCGCCGCATTCGCATCCGCACGAGCAGACCGGTTACATGGCCGAAGGCGAAGTGATTTTTTATTGCGAGGGGGAGGATGATGTGCACCTCGTCCAGGGTGATATGTTTTGCGTCGCGCCCAACCTCAAACATACCATAAAATGCCTGACGCCTGTCGTGCGTATCGTCGACAGTTTCACCCCGCGGCGTCAGGATTTTTTATGCTGAATTCGAATAAATCAACTATTGCCATTCTCGATACCGGTTACGCTTCCTATCGGTATGAGGAAGCTCTTTTTCGACAACATGGTTATACCCTGGCGATGTATGACGGCGATCCGCAGAATGCCCGGGCCAAAAGAGACTTTGCCCGCGATGCTGTCGGTATTTTGATCCGCGGCACCGAGGTGGATGGTGAATTTTTTGATGCGTTGCCCGGCCTTAGGGCCGTGGTGCGTTATGGCGTCGGATTTGATAATGTTCATCTGGCGGATGCCACTGCTCGCGGCATCCGCGTGGCCAATG
>CAYSNA010000254.1:0-7805 GCA_964432185.1 uncultured Cytophagia bacterium | reverse complement strand
TGAAATCCTTTTTCGCCGTCCGGCACTCCAGCGTCTCAAAATTGATGCTGTTGTCGCCAAAAGAAAACGTCGGCTGGGCGTCCATGCTTTTTTTGTACCAGACTTTGCGGCGCAGCATGCCCTTCACCCGCGCGAGCAGTTCTTCCAAATGAAAAGGCTTGGTCATATAATCGTCGGCGCCAATTTCCAGGCCGCGTACGCGATCTTCGACCTTGGCTCTCGCTGTCAACATGAGAATGGGGATTTGTGGTGAGGCGTCGCGTATCTTTTCCGCGACCTGAAAACCGTCAAAAAACGGCAGCATAATATCGAGGATGATCAAATCAAACTTTTCGGTGGGAAAAAGGTCGAGCGCTTCTTTGCCGTCCTTGGCATGAACGACAAAAAAATCCTCTTCTTCCAGATTAAACTTTAAACCGATGGCCAGATTTTGCTCGTCTTCGACCAGTAATATTTTAATTTGATTGGAGCGTGGGGTTGTCATAAATCTTGTCCTGTTGACGTTTTTTGCGATTCGTCCATTTGAGCATATTGTTCAAATAACGCGTTTTGAAAATTTGATAAATCGGCAGCTTGATCGTAAACGTGGTGCCGTGGCCGATGCCGTCGCTGTGCACGCGAATGGAGCCGGCGTGGAATTTTATAATTTCACGTACCCAGTACAATCCCAAACCGGTGCCCTTGACGTTCGGCACATGCTTGTTTTCAATGCGATGAAATTTTTTAAACATTTTTTTCTGATCTTTCGGCGTGATGCCGATACCGTTATCCGAGACGCGGATGACAATGTGTTTGGCGGTGGAACTCAACTCGACGACAATCTGCGGCCGGTCAATCGAATATTTGAGCGCATTATCCACCAAATTGTTAAAAACGATATAGAGCGCATTTTGATCAATGACGCATTTGTGCGGCGCCCGGCCTTTGAAGATCAACGCCTCTTCGGACAGTTGATATTGCGTCCGAATTTCATCCACCACCCGGGAGATAACCGCGTTGGCCCGATGTATGTGAAATTCAAACAACTCCTTCTTTTGTTCCATGGCGGAAATCTTGAGAATGGAATTGATATGATTGTTCAAGCGAGTGGCGTCTTTGAGCATCAAATCAACAAATTCGTGCAGCCGCTCCTTGGAGACATCGCGCATCTTTAGCGTCTCCAAATAAAGGTTGATGGACGCCAGCGGCGATTTGAGCTCATGCGTGACGTTGGCAATGAACGTGTCATACATACCTGTCAATCGCAGTTGCGAACTGAGGTTTTTAAAAATGATCGCCATGGCCACCGACACGGCCACGTATAAAATGCAGCCGGCCACGAGAATGAACAGACTGGTGGCCGTGGAATCCACATGGATGGAGACCTGCCCCATTTGGCTGGCCATATTGCGGGCGATAAAAAAGCGATAGACAAAAAGCCCGAGCAACGCAAACCAGGTGAGCTGCGCCAGCACAAACAGCACGATGGAATAGGATAAGAGTCGGCGTCGGTTACGCATAATTTAATTGGACACGGATAAAACGGATGAAATGGATCAAGAAAATTTCAAATGACAAAGTACAAATGTCAAATGAATGACAAATATCAAAATCTTAAAAAGTATGGTTTACGATTTTATTTGAAATTTGGCATTTGAAATTTAAAATATTTTGTTTCATCAAAATACATTTTTTAAACCTCACATAAAAGTCCCTTTTTCCAATTTACACTACTTTTACAATACTCCCCGAAAAACTTTTGTATACTCCAGTGTTCATTCACCATCATATAGGAGGATACAGTATGAACATTCTTCTCGTTTATCCCGAGACCCCCGATACCTTTTGGAGTTTTTCCGATGCCATCAAATTTATCTCCAAAAAGGCGTCCGACATTCCCCTTGGCTTGATTACCGTAGCGGCGATGCTGCCGAAAACCTGGACCAAAAAATTAATCGACATGAATGTAGACAAATTGCGCGACAAGGATTTACTGTGGGCGGATTACGTGTTTTTGAGCGGCATGAGCATCCAACGAAAATCGTTTAATCGCGTTGTCAACCGCTGTAACCAACTCGGCGTTAAAGTCGTGGCCGGTGGGCCAATGGTGACAACAGAGTATCAAAATATTCTTGGCGTTGATTATTTTATTTTGAATGAAGCCGAACACACGCTGCCGCCATTTTTGAAAGATTTGCAAAACGGCTCCCCAAAAAAGATTTACTCGTCAGATGAATTTCCCGAATTGTCAAAAACGCCAATTCCGGAGTGGAGCTTGCTGAAAATGCAAAAGTACGCCGGCATGGGCGTGCAGTATTCGCGCGGCTGTCCTTTTGATTGCGAATTTTGCAGCATCACCATGTTGAACGGCCGGGTGCCGCGGACAAAATCGACAATACAGTTTTTAGCCGAGCTGGATTCTTTATATGATCGCGGCTGGCGCGGCGGCGTTTTTATTGTCGATGATAATTTTATCGGCAAAAAATCACAGTTGAAAAAGGATTTATTGCCGGCGCTCATCGAATGGTCAAAAGCGAAAAAATTTCCGTTCCAATTTACCACCGAGGTGTCGATCAATTTGTCCGACGATGACGAGCTCATGCGGCTCATGGCGCAAGCCGGATTTCATCATACGTTTGTCGGCATTGAAACGCCGGATGGCGACAGTTTGGCCGAGTGCGGTAAAAAGCAGAATTTGAAACGTGACCTTGTCAGCTCTGTGAAAAAGATGCAGCGACATGGTTTTGTCGTGTCCGGCGGATTTATCGTCGGTTTTGACAATGACACGCCGTCGATTTTTGAGCGGCAGATTCAGTTCATCCAAAGCAGCGGCATTGTCACGGCCATGGTTGGGCTGCTCACGGCGCCGACGCAAACGAAATTGTACAATCGCCTGAAAAAAGAAAATCGCCTGCTGCATGTGTCCACAGGCGACAATATGGACGGCTCGCTCAACTTTCGTCCGAAAATGGAGTACCAAAAACTGGTAGCGGGATACAAGCATATTCTGGAAACGATTTATTCGCCAAAGGAATATTATCTGCGCGTCAAAACCTTGCTGCAAGAGTATAATGTGCAGCATAAATTTAAAATCACATTTACTGACTTGAAAGCGCTTTTCCGCTCCATGTGGAGGATCGGAGTGCTCGATAAAGGCAAACGCTATTATTGGCGATTGTTGGGTTATAGTCTGTTTAAATGTCCGGAAAAATTCGGCCTGGCCGTGACTATGGCAATTTACGGATTTCATTTTCGGCGGGTGGTAAAGTCAATTTAGGCTGAGGTTGGTCTGATGGGCATCACCCATCAGACCAAGTATCGTGGCTGCGTGACGAGCTTTTTTGCAGCGATGCTGCGTACGATGATGCCCCTTTGGGGCGATGCGTCATGTGGTCTTCTAATATCAGGACGCGACAGGGCAATCTGATGGCTGACAGCTGACAGCCGAAAGCTTCCTATCCCAGCGCCACATCCAGCAGCATCATCACGGCAAAGCCGAGCATGGCGCCCATGGTCGCAACGTCCGTGTTGCTTTCGGCCTGACTTTCCGGGATTAATTCTTCCACCACAACAAAAATCATCGCGCCGGCGGCAAAGGCCAAAGCGTAGGGGAGGATGGAGCGCATCGAAATAACCGCGAATGCGCCGATCACACCGGCAATCGGTTCGACGATGCCGGAAAGTTGTCCCCACCAGAAACATTTAAATCTCGATAATCCTTCACGACGCAGCGGTACTGACACCGCCATGCCTTCCGGAAAATTTTGAATACCGATACCGAGCGCCAGTGCGACAGCGCCGGCGAGTGAGGCGGACGGCAAATCATACGCTACGGCGCCAAACGCCACCCCGACGGCCAGGCCTTCGGGGAAATTATGCATGGTGATAGCCGAGACGAGCAAAATGCTGCGCCGCCACGATGTCGGGAGACCTTCAGCTTCCTCCGTGGGTTTGTCGAGATGCACGTGCGGCAACACAAGATCTATTCCTCTTAAAAAAACGCCACCGAGTAAAAATCCGACCACCGCCGGAATCCACGGGATCATGCCCTGGTTTTCCGCCATTTCAATGGCAGGATTGAGCAGCGACCAAAAACTCGCGGCGATCATCACGCCGGCGGCAAAACCCAACATGCCATCGAGAAATTTTCGATTAATCGATTTAAAAAAGAAAACAACGCCAGCGCCCGCAGCGGTCATAAACCAGGTAAATATGGTGCCAATGAGCGCCTGCTGAATGGGCGAAAAATTTTGAATCCAGTCAAACATAGGAGCATCCATTTTATTTGTTCATATCGACAAAGTCATGCTAACGGTATTCAATGGCCTTTAAGCAGCGTGTGCTTGATCCTTGTCAAAATAGGACAAAATGCGGTTTAGTGCAAATGAAATTCGTATATTGTCGAAAATCATTCAGGATTGTTTTATGAAGATTTTACTCGTCGAACCCTATTTTACCGGCTCGCATGCGGCATGGGCCAAGGGGTATCAAAAGTTTGGTTCGCATCACATCAATGGGGGGGAGTTGAAGCGGTTATAAAGCTCTGTTGAACAATTTAAATGGGAACATACGACGCCGAGCTTGAACGGCAAAAGAGAAAAATTACTCGGCCACCCATTCATCAATAACTTGAAAATCGACAAAGTCCTGCAGATTCTGATCCCATAGACAGGTGAGCTCATACCCCCAGGCATTGTCGGGCGCGATAAAAAATTGGAATGATGCGTTCCAGCGCTGATCCGGAGTTTTCGTCACATCACAGGTCAGGATCGGCACCCCATATCCGGTTTCGCTGACAAAAACATCACATCCCCACGATGACAGGCTGAGCACCAGGCCTTCGTGTCGTTCGTACTCCATTTCTTTCATATTGAACTGTTCGACAATCACAAGCTGGTTGGAGTAAAATTCTTCCAGTTCGTATTCGATGATCGATTTATGCAGTTTTTCCTGCACGGTGAGCAGTTTGGCCGGCGCGGCGAGCGGATTCTGATCATAGCTGTCGATGCGGCCGTCATTGTCGGTATCCGGTTCGTAACGGTCCGTTCGCAGCGCGTCCTCGACCAGGTCGGTCAATCCGTCTGCATCCGTATCCGCGTACAACGTATATTTATGAATGGTGTAACCAGTGATGGTCGTATCAATAAAAGAACGGTAATACACTTTTTGCTGTGGCGCATCGAGCTCACCATACCAGTCAAAATCAATTTGATGATTTCTCACTCTGATATGATAATTATCCGTCGGCAGCACCGGAATGCCTGAATAGAGGGGACGGCTCCAATGTTGAGTATCGCGCGAATAGGCGACCCAGAACTCTTGAAATCCTAAATAATTGGAACTGAAAATGGTCCAATAGATGTCGGTGCTGTCATGGATAATGACGACGTCCGGGACAGATGCCGGACTGCGCAAATCTCCCTGGGTGAGGTGTGGAAATATGGTATTGTCACTAAAAACGATGTGCGGCAAAAAACACAATCCGATTATCACATAAAGTACGTGTTTTTTCATCCTATGCTCTCTCTCATTTCGTTTTTAGGACGGTCGTGAATAACAGGTGTTTACCATAATGGGCTAATTTCTTGTTTCTTATTAACGCCGAATCTTGAAAAAAGGATCCAATACGCGACGATTTTTTTTAGCCCTACGTTGTGAGCTCGTCTTCAATCGATATTACAAAATTGCCGGCATTTATTCAATGTGAAAATGCAACCGATTTTTAAGTGCCGATACATCCACAATGAAACACTTTGTAAAACTTTGGCACACTTTTTAGCCCATTCAATGTGACCGGCACTGCCGGTATCAAAAAAATATTTTATCAGAATGCCGCGGTTGATGGTTGTGATCTAATAAAAACAAGATATTAAGTTGTTGTTAAGGAAAGTTGTTTCAACGCTTGCGTGCCCTTCAAGTTGTCAAAAAAGGCCCGGTATTTGCCTGAGGCAGAGCCTGTGAATAGCATCGCGTGGGTAAGTGCTGGTGAGGTGCATTTCACGCTATTCAATTAAACAGTTCATAAAATATCGGGAGTTACGATGTTTCAAAAAAGTCTGTACGGAATTGTATGTTCTGTCTTTGTTCTGGCTCTTTTTTCAGGCACTTTTGCGCAACCTCGACACGACAGGCTTCTCTATCACGTGCCTCTGACCAGTAGCGATTCCAATCCAATTGGCGAGATTACGATGGTCGGCGGTAAATTTACGGCCGACGGCTGGACACCAGACCATCAGACCGGCCAGGTTCGAATTGATCTCAATTCTTTTCTGCCATTTGAGGGTACGCTCAAAGTGACTCTCAAGGGCTTGATGCCGGGGGTTGACAATGAATGGATTCCCATTGCCCTTTATTCGCGCGGCGACGGCAGTTTTGACGGCGTCGATCCAACGCCAGGCTCTTATATCTTTTTAAAGTCCGATGATCATTATGACGAGAATGGGCTCGATTGGAAATTTTGGTCCTCCTCGTTCTACGGATCAAATATTAATACCAAACGAAAAGATATGCCCGTTTATGCACGATCCTGGAATCGCACGCAAGAATATACCTATCAAATTACCTGGAACCGCGAAATGGCATACTTTATCGTCGATGGCGTGGTTCAGGCACAGCAGCTTTTTGAGGGGCAGATTGAGAGTTTCGGCTATATCTTTCTGGGGCGCGATAACAGCTATCAAACGACAACCGGCGGCGTCTATTATAAAGATCTAAAAATCTACGTCGGTGAAAGCGATTATCCGTTTTCCAATATCGCTGATCCCTACCAAGAAATGGGCCATCGAAAAATCGGCGGTCAGGGTGTCGTCATTTCGGATGTCGACAACAACGGCGAAGAGGATATCTATGTCTCTAATTTTTACGATAAAGGTTATGCGATTAATAACCTGCTGTACATGCAGAAAAATTCATCGTTTCAGGAAGAAGGTCTGCTGCGCGGTGTAACTGATCCGGCTTATTCCTACCAATCTGTTATGGGTGATTTTGACAATGACGGCGATAACGATCTGTTCGTCATTAATTTTCACAATGCCGATTATCCGAGTGAACCGAATCATCTCTATATCAATGATGGCGCCGGAAATTTTGTTGATAAAACAAATACCATTGCAGGCAATACGGCGCTGGATTCCAAGGGCGGGACGATGCTCGATCTTGAGAATGACGGCGATCTCGATATTGTTGTAATCAATTCAAAAAATCAGCATCAGGTCTACGTTAATGATGGGACTGGGCGATTT
Source organism: uncultured Cytophagia bacterium (assembly GCA_964432185.1). GTDB lineage: Bacteria > Zhuqueibacterota > Zhuqueibacteria > Residuimicrobiales > Krinioviventaceae > Kriniovivens. The sequence goes on along the minus strand of CAYSNA010000254.1, from coordinate 585 downwards.
GCCGTCGAAAGTCGCGGATTACAAAATTTCCGTTCATCCGGCCGCACCTACAGAGACGCGACAGCCGGCGACATCAATAAAGACGGCTTTCAGGATATTGTCATTGCCCATGCTACGGGTCTGAGCATCGCTCGCAACGACCGCACGGGCAATTTTGTGGCGGGAGCGGAACTCTCTGTGCCGGCCAGCGTCAACACCTCAACCCTGGTGGATATTGATAATGATGCGGATCTGGATATCCTGGTCGGCGTTCATTCCGATAACGCCGGGCGCGTAGAAATTTTCCGCAACGATGGCAATTTTAATTTTTCCAACATTTCGACGTTACAGACCATTCCGATTAATACATTTGGTGTTCTGGATGGCGATTGGGATAACGATGGCCATGTTGACTTGTTCGCCATCGATAAAGAATCCACCGGCAAACTTTATATGAATGACGGCAACGGCAAGTTTTTTGAAGCGCCTAATACCGGCGTTGAAGCGGTGTTCGTCAGCGGCCGCGGGGCGGCAACCTGGGATGTTAATAATGACGGTCGCCTTGATATTTATGCTGTGGCCCATGGTGGCACGGTGGAAGATGAT
>CAYSNA010000253.1:0-7871 GCA_964432185.1 uncultured Cytophagia bacterium | reverse complement strand
TAACAAGCACGGATAAATGCGGCCGTCGGTCTAAAACTCCAAACTGGACTTCATTATTGATTTTGTAAAATGTGGCCATGAGGGAAAAGGTGTGGAGAAATGCACGCGATAACCTTTGCCACGACAGTGTGAAGACCACCTGCCCCATCGAACCTCAGAGGGAAAGAATGTGTTGGAACTCTTCAAGTTGTTGAATCAGCCGCATTTCGTGAGAGATCAGTATAACTGTTTTGGCCTTTTTTAATTGGAGAATAGCATCCAACAGACGTTTCGCGGTTTCGCCATCCACGTTCGCTGTCGGTTCATCAAAAATATAGATCGGCGCATCTTTCAGCAGTCCGCGGGCGATGGCCAGGCGCTGCCGCTCTCCCCCGCTCAATCGCAGACCGTGCTCGCCGATCCAAGTATCAAATCCATCCGGCAGATTTTTGATAAAATCATCAAGCTGTGTTTTGTGGCAAACAGCCACGAGCTCCTCGTCCGACGCCTCTGGTTTCGCCAACAGCAGATTCTCCCGAATAGTGCCGCCAAACAGATAGGGATTTTGCGGGATGACACAAATCAAATCCGTTAACGTTTGTTGAGAAACATGCTCAAGGGGCTGACCACCAAGAGTAATTTTTCCGCCCTGCGGTTCCCAAAAGCGCACCAGCAGATTGGCGATTGTTGTTTTGCCCACACCACTTGGTCCAACAATGGCAACCGAGCTGCCATATGTTATATCGAAATTGAAATTTTTTAACACGGGAGGTTCATTGGGCTCATAGGCAAAGTTGACATTCTCAAAAGAAATATCGAACGACTCGGGAACCTCTTCTCTGGCAGGCGTTGTGATCGGATTTTCGGCATCCATCACATCAAATAACCGCGCGGCGGCGGCAAGATTTTCGTCGAGATGAATGGCCGCCTGCGGCAACGGCATGACCGCCTCGAACGCGGCCATTGTTCCGAGCGCTAAAACCGCGAGAAAAAGACCATCCAAAATGCCGGCGTGAACGTGTGGAATCGCGACCAGAAAAATGCAAAAAACCGCGCCATTCATCAGCACGCTAATAAGCGATTCGTGCAGGGCGTGGATCTGCGCGCGTCGCCGTTGCAGCGCGGTAAGCCGAGAGTTCAGCTCAAGAAAATCGTCCAGATGGTCATCCGCTTTTCCAAAAAGCAACAGGTCCGGCAGGCCCTGCACGCCTTCCACAGTTTGGATAGAAAGCGCTGATTCCAGCTCGACCAGGTTTTTGCCAAGTCCTCGACTGAGAACATGCGTCAGCAGGGGCACGCCAACACCGGCGAGAAACAAAAACAGCAGCAGAATGGCAGAAAAAATCCAGGACAACATCCCAAACAAAAACCACATTAAAATTGTAACGAGTACAGCCACCAGCGGCGGCGCGAGCGCGCGGATGTAAAAATTCTCCAGCGTATTAATATCCGACATGACGCGCGACAACAGATCGCCGCTTTTATAACGCTGCAGCCGCGCCGGCGCCAGCGGCTCAATGGCCGTATAAAACCAGACGCGCAACCGCGTCAGCAATTTGAACGTCACGTCGTGTGAAATGAGGCGTTCGAGATATCGAAAAATGCCGCGAGAAATACCAAAAAAACGCACGCCGACAATACCGACCTGCAGCGCCGCGATGCCCGGATGCAGCGCGGCTTTGGCGATAATATAGGCCGAGGTCATCATCAGGCCGATGCTGCTGCCGATAGTGAGAAAACCGATCAACGCGGCCAGGAGCATCCACCATTTGTACGGCGCCGCCAATGTGAGCAAGCGGAACACGTCTTTTCTCATACCACCATCTCCTTCGCCAACAGGAGACTCGAATAGTGTGAACAGCGTTTTAATAGTTGGTCATGCCGTCCGACATCCACTACACGCCCATGATCCAGCACAACAATTTTATCCGCCGTTTCAACCGTGTGCAAGCGATGCGCAATCGTGAAAAGCGTTTTCCCCGTTGACAATTCGACAATTGACTGTTGGACGAGCGCTTCGGTGTCGGCATCCAAATGGGATGTCGGTTCGTCGAGAATGATGATCGGCGCGTCTTTGAGAAACGCGCGCGCGATGGCCAGGCGCTGCGCCTGTCCGCCGCTCAAACGCGCGCCGCGTTCGCCGATGATGGTATCGTAGCCCTGCGGCAATGTCGTAAAAACATCATGAACATTAGCGCGCTGTGCGGCATGGTGCATATCGGAGAGGGAAACTGATTCGCGTGCCAACAACATATTATCAGCGACACTCTTATGGAAGAGAAATGGCTGCTGCGGCACCCAGGCGATGTGGCGCCGCCACTCATGTGCGTTCATGTCGGCCAGAGAGTTGCCATCTATTACAATTGAACCGTTCGTTGGCTCGATAAACCGCAATAGCAGCGAGGTCACCGTTGTCTTGCCCGCACCGCTTGGCCCGACAAGCGCGACATGTTCGCCGTGGCGAACGGCAAAATTCAAATCGCGCAAAGCAGGCTCTTGATGTCCAGGATAGGTGTAGCTGACATGTTCAAATCGAATGTGCGAAAAACGGGATGGCACGACGACAATGCCCGATGGCAGTTTCGATTCAGTGTCGAGAATCTCGTAGATCCGCCTGGACGCTGTAAAACCCTCCATTCCCGAATGAAAGCGCGCGCCGAGCTGTCGTAATGGTTGATAAAATTCCGGCGCGAGAATCAAAATGAACAGCGCCTGCTCAAAGACCATCCTGCCATACAACAGCCGCAATCCGATCTCCACCGCAATGACCGCCGTGCTGATGGTGGCGAGCATCTCCAATACTAACGCTGATAAAAAGGCGATTTTCAAAACCCCCATGGTCGTGGCGCGAAATTCATTGGTGACGGATTTTATTTTTTCGATTTGATCCTGGCTTCGCCCTAAAATTTTTAGCGTTGTCAAACCTTGCAGGGTATCGAGAAAAAAAGCGCTCAACCGGCTGAGAACGATCCACTGTTTTTGCGTGCGCTTGCGCGCCATGTCGCCGATGAGAATCATAAAAAACGGGATGAGCGGCGCGGTGAACAAAAAGACGAATCCCGACAACAGATCAATGGGAAAGAGAAAAATCAAAATGAGGATTGGGATGAACAAGGCGATGAGCAGTTGCGGCAGGTACTCGCTGAAATAGGCATCGAGCGACTGCACCCCGGACATGATGGTGTTTTTCAGCTCGCCGGTCCGCTGAGAACGGGTATAGACCGGCCCCAACCGAAAAAGATTCGACATCAGTTTTTGACGCACATCATTCTTGACGATGGTGGCGATTTTATGTGATGCGTTTTGGCTCGCCCACATCGTCACCGCCCGCACGAATGCCAGACCGAGAAAAAGCAGCATCGCCGGTTTCACCGCATCGAAAGCGCTTTTTTCGAGAAAAACATCATTGATGATTTGGCTCAGCAGTTTCGCCTGGACGATAATGACGGTGCTGGTGAGCAGAGTGAAAAATATCGAGCCGGCAAAAGGGAGTTTGAGTCTGAGGAGATAGGCGAGAAGTCTTTTGTCGAGGTTCATGGATTTGCGCAATGGCTAGTGGATTAAAATCCGAAATCGTCGATCGCCATTTTTTAATCTGCACTCAAATGATTTCAGATTAAAAAATGGCGATCTCGGATTGCAGATTTTTATGTTGTTTAACAGTCTAATATTCAAGCTCCGAATCCACGCTGACGCGTTTGCGGAACGTCCAATACGTCCAGCTTTGGTAGATAAGGACGATGGGCACAAAAATCACCGCGATGATGGTCATGATTTTCAGCGTATACGGTGTCGACGAGGCGTTATAAATCGTCAGGCTCCACGCATCATTGAGGCTGGACACCATAACGCGCGGGAACAGACCGACAAAAACGGTGATGACCGAAGCGGCAATGGTGATCCCGGTCATGATGAACGCCCAGCCGGATTTTTTGATTTTGACGAACCAGCCGGACAGCAGCAGCGCGACACCGGCAAAGAGCGGCGCAAATCCCGGATCAACGCCAAGTTTTGTGAACATGTCGGTGGCAAAATAGCTGGCGATGACAAATCCAAAAACCAGAACCGTGGTCGGCAGCCACAATTTTCGCGCAATGTTTTGCGATTTCTCGAGCATATCATCCGTGGTTTTCAGCGTCAGAAAAATGGCGCCGTGATAAGTGAACAATGCCAGCGTCATCAAACCGCCGAGCAGCGCGTACGGATTTAGCAAATTAAAAAAGCCGCCGACGTAATTCATATTTTGATCAATCGGCACGCCGCGAATCAAATTCGCGACCGCCACGCCCCACAGGAGCGCGGGCAGGGCGCTGCCGACAAAGAACATCCAGTCCCAGAGCGATCGCCAGGCCGGATTTTTATCCTTGCTGCGAAACTCAAAAGAGACGCCGCGAACAATCAGCGCAATCAACAGCAAAACGAGCGCGAGATAAAAACCGCTGAACATGGTGGCGTACCAATGCGGGAACGCCGCGAACATGGCGCCGCCGGCGGTCAGCACCCACACTTCATTGCCGTCCCAAAACGTGCCGATGGTGTTCATGGTGACGCGGCGTTTTTTATCCTCTTTGGATAAAAACGGGTGCAAAATGCCGACGCCGTAATCAAAACCTTCAAGAAAAAAGAAACCGATAAATAACACGGTGATCAAGGCAAACCAGACAGTGTTCAAATCCATGACGCCCTCCTATTCGTGGTGATTGAGGTTAGTGGTTCCGGCGACGGCATATTTTTTCAGCAAATAAATATCCGCCACCATCAATGCGCCATATACAAGCGTGAATAAAATGAGCGAAAAGAGGATCGCGCCTGCGCCGACCGTCGGTGAGACCGCATCTTCGGTTCGCAGCACGCCAAAAACGATCCAGGGCTGGCGCGCCATCTCGGTAAAAATCCAGCCGGTGGAATTGGCGATATAGGGCAAGGCGATGGACAGCATAATAATTTTCCACAACCAGGGCTTGAATTCAAACCGATCTCGAAAAAGTGAATAGAGCAACCAGCCGATAATCAACAGCATCACCATGCCGGCGCCGACCATCAAGCGGAACGTCCAATAGGAGACGGCCACCGGCGGCACATAATTGCCCGGGCCGTGTGATTCTTCGTACTCTTTTTGAATTTGATTGATGCCGCGAACCTCACCGCTGAATTTATTATAGGCGAGAAAACTGAGCAGTCCCGGCACTTTGATGGCGAAAACGTCCTCGCGATTTTTTTCATCACCGATGGTGAACAGCGACATAGCCGCCGGATCTTCGGAATCCCACAGCGCCTCGGCCGCGGCCATTTTCATCGGCTGGATTCGGATCATATACTGCGATTGGCTGTGGCCGACCAGCATCACCATAAAAACGCCGATGGCGCCGTAGATGGTGCCGATTTTCATCGACTGCGTCCAGACGAATTTATCGTCGCTCTTTTTCATCAGATGATAACCGCTGATGCCGATGACAAAAAACGCCGCCGTACAGACGCCGGCAAAGAAGACGTGCGGGAATTGCACCCAGACGTGGCCGTTGGTGATGAGTGCGAAAAAGTCGGTCATCTCGGCGCGGCCGTTGCGAATGGCGTAACCCACCGGCTGCTGCATAAACGAGTTGGCGATGAGAATCCACAAGGCGGACAAGTTGGAGCCAAAAGCCACAATCCAGAATGTCGCGGCGTGCAGTTTTGGCGACAAACGGTTCCAGCCGAAAATCCACACGCCGAGAAAGGTCGATTCGAGGAAAAACGCCAGCAGCGCTTCGATGGCGAGCGGCGCGCCAAAAATGTCGCCGACAAAGCGCGAATATTCGGACCAGTTCATGCCGAACTGAAATTCCTGCACAATGCCCGTCACCACGCCCATGGTAAAATTGATGAGAAACAACGTACCCCAAAATTTGGTCATGCGTTTGTAGGCATCGTTGCCGGTTTTGACGTACAGGGTTTCCATGATGGCCACGAGAATTGACAGGCCGAGGGTGAGCGGGACGAAGAAAAAGTGATACACGGTGGTTACAGCAAACTGCAAACGTGCCAGCAGCAGCGGATCCATGATCTCCTCCAGTGGTTATGTGTCGAGCGAATCGCGGACTACTTTTTTGAGCTGATCATCGGTCATGATCACGTCCACGAGTTTTTTCTGTTTAAATCCTTCGATTAAAAGACGTTCTTGTTGAAAAAAATAAGAGTGCAGACGGCAATGTCCTTCCATCGGACACTGATGACTTTCGGCCAAACATTCGTTGAGTTTGGAATCAAAGCCCATCGCCTCCAAAACGTCGTACACGGAGACCGTTTCGGGCGGATTGGTCAGATAGACGCCGCCATCTTTGCCTTGCACGGTTGTCACAATTTTTTCATTTTTTAGCTGATAAATAATTTTTGTTGTAAAAGGGCGTGAAATCAGCAAAACCTTGGAAATACGTCCTATGGAGACCAATCCCTGGTTGTAGCGACCGGCCAGATAGGCGCAAATGCGCAACGCATAGTCGTACTCTCTTTTAATGAGTGTATTCAACGTAAACAATTCCGGTATAACTATACTGATTCGGTATAAGTTAATGAAATATTTCTAATGTGCAAGCAGATTTTCATGCAAAATACTCACACCCATCGATTATTTTTTTTCATTCCAAGCATACATCGCAGAGACGATGCTGCCCCGAAAAACCAGAGTCGCCCCTTTTACCGCAAGCGCCTTGCCGCGCTGAAAGACATCGATGTTTAGGCAAAAAGATTATTTGGCACGCATGGCGAGATAGAGATACACGCCAATTGGTGCAAAGACCATGAGAAGCAATAATAAGATGAGGACGCCCATGTTCATGATTGTCTGCGTGAGTGCCATCTGTATCAGCACGTATTGCAGGAGACAGAACATAACGACCATGGCCATGTTGAGCGTTCTGATAAACACACGCGCCAGTATAAATTGTCGCTGCGCATTGTCCGGGGTGATTTTTACGGGATAATTCATCGCCTGCGGAAACCTGTTCGCGAACATTAGAAGGACAAATGTGAACACGGCAACGAGCGGCAGAAACCAGACGAACCAGCGGCTCCCCCAACCATCGATCTCACCCTTGATGTTGAAATGGGTGGGCACGGTCTCCGGCAAGTTGGCAAAATTAGTTGCCGTGTAGACAAAAAGCAACACCAGCAGCGCGACGGCCAACTGGTCGACGATGCGTTCGTAGGTGGATTTGGGTGCATGATAATCAACAGTGGACATGGGCGTACTTTCTGTTTAAAATCAATGAGCTGAACTTTATTGTGAACTAGAACGTTTCGAACAAATCCTCAATTTTTTCCGCCAGACGAAAGTCCTTTTCCGTTAATCCGCCTTCTGAATGCGTGGACAAGGTGATGGCGACGTTGTTCCAACTATGGATGAGAATATCCGGATGATGATCGAGATCCTCGGCCAGCTCCGCCACCTCGCTGACAAATCGGATCGCCTCGACCCAGTTCAAATGTACATAATTGCGCGTTATCTGGTTATCGATCAATTCCCAGTGCGTCAGGGGCTGCAATTTGCGGCTGATGTCTTTTTCGTGTAAAAGGGGCATAGAACCTCCTGTTGTTTGATTCTTTTTATAACCTGGACAAACCAGAATGCCAAAAAAGGACACGGATGTGTTCGGATACACCGGATGAGCTCGGCTTGGATTTTTCAGTGTTGCAGCCAACGAAAAATCCATCACATCCACATGGATCCGGCTTATCTGTTCACATCAGAATCCCAGCGTTGTTCTCAATTCTGTTTTTTCAACGTGACCCAAAGTTTCATTGTAACGCAATAACAATTTAATTGACATTTTCGTTCCATCAGAATAAGAAATGGCAAAAGATATAAATAATGATCTCGTAAAAAGTCGCTCAAAGTCATTGCTTCTCCCTCCTCG
>CAYSNA010000252.1:0-7872 GCA_964432185.1 uncultured Cytophagia bacterium | reverse complement strand
ATGAAAAAACATGGCGTCCGTTCACGCTTCATCCTGTTAAAATTGTTTTGTTCGTCAAGGGAAAATTATGCACGTCATCCGTCTCACCGATACTCGCGTCTTAACACTTTATAATGAACCAATCCCGGATATTGCCGCAAATCACGCTCTCCTCCGCATCAAAGCGGTTGGTGTGTGCGGCTCGGATTTGCACCGCTTTCGCGGATTCACCTTTGAAACTGATACCAACAACGGCATGGTGCTCGGACACGAGTTTTCCGCAGTCGTTGAAAAAGTTGGTAAAAATGTGAGTCATATCCACGTTGGTGATCGCGTTGCGGTGGAAGCGGCGGATCACTGCGGGGAATGCGAATGGTGTCAAAAAGGTTATACCAACCTCTGTCCCAACGTTCGCTTTTGCGGGCTGCCGGGCATTGAGGGCGCACTCAAAGAATTTATCGCCTGGCCGGCGCATCTTTTGTTCAAACTGCCCGAGTCGCTCGATTTTGACGACGGCGTTTTGGCCGAGGGCATGGGCGTTTGTCTGCATACTCTTGATTTGTCCAATATCCGCCCGGGACAAACGGCGGCGGTTTTGGGATGCGGGCCAATCGGTTTGGGTATGATCGAGTTGTTGAAAAAGGTCGCCGGCGCCGCAACAATTATCGCGACGGATGTTGTGCCGGAGCGACTTGAATTGGCAAAAAATTTTGGCGCCGATGCTGTTTTTAATCCACATGAAGACAATGTGGTTGAACGTTTCCTCGAGTTGACCAAAGGTCGCGGCGTCGATTGTGTTTTTGAAGCGGCCGGCGTCGATGAAACGTCGGAGCAGATGGTGCACATCGCGGCTCCCGGCGGCAAGGTGATGATTATCGGCATTCAGGAGAGCGGACACATTCCGTTCTCGCCATCGCCGGCTCGACGCAAAGGATTGACGTTTCGTTTTGTCCGCCGTTCGCTCAATACATACGAACGCGTTTTGTCTATGATGGATAAAAAAATCATCAATGTAAAAAAAATGGTCACGCATCATTTCCCGCTGTCGCAGTCGCAGCACGCCTTCGATCTTGTCGATAACTATCGGGATGGCGCGGCCAAGGTTATCATTACCAACTAAATCGCGAGTTAATTACTATTTCCAATAGATCGGGATCGGGATGTTTGAAATCACTTTTACCGCCGTCGTCATTGTGGCGATGACCATCGCCCTCGTCAGGGAACTCTACAAACCGTCATTTATTCTTTTTACCGCATTGATCGTATTACACCTGGGTGGCGTCGTCAGCATTGAGGAAGCGTTTGCCGGTTTTTCCAATCAGGGTATGTTGACCGTCGCGGTGCTGTTTGTCGTCGCCTACGCCTTGCAAAGTTCATCGTCCTTTGTCTTTTTTATTGAAAACCTGCTCGGCAAAAGCAAAAACGGTCTGGTCTATTTTCGACTCATGTTTCCGGTCACCTTTCTGTCCGCTTTTTTGAACAATACGCCCATCGTGGCTTCGCTCATTCCGGTGATCAAATCCTGGGCGAAAAAGAATGACCTGCCGGCGTCAAAATTTCTCATCCCCTTGTCTTATGCCTCCATTCTTGGCGGTATTTGCACCTTGATCGGCACCAGCACAAATCTTGTTGTCCACGGCCTCATGCTGGACAAAGGCCTGGATGGCTTTTCTTTTTTCGAACTCGGCAAGGTCGGTTTGCCCATTGCACTCATTGGCATTCTTTATTTTTCCACCATCGGCAAAAAGTTTTTACCGACGCGCAAAGACGCGCTGGTGCAGCTTGGCGAATCAACCCGCGAGTTTGTCTCCGAACTCAAAGTAGAAGAGACCTTCCCGCATATCGGCAAAACCATCGAGGAAGCGAATTTGCGGCATCTCAAGGGATTGTTCCTCTTTCAAATTACGCGCGATTCAAAAAATATTACCTCCGTTTCACCAAACGAAAAAATCAATTTGGGGGATCGACTCTTTTTCACCGGTCTGCCGGAAACCATTTATGATCTTTTGAAAATTCCGGGTTTAACTCTGGTGAAAGATCACGAATACGATTTGCAGAATCTGGACTCGGACAAGGCCAAAACTTATGAAGCCGTTCTATCAACATATTCGCCTCTGGTCGGACTGAACGTTCGCGAAAGCCAGTTCCGCACCAAATATCGGGCGGTCATCCTGGCCATCCACCGCGACGGACAGCGTATCAACAAAAAAGTCGGCGATATTATTTTCCAACCGAACGACACGCTGCTCATTTTGGCGGACCATGAATTTTATCACAAATGGTACCATTCAACGGATTTTTCCCTCATCAGCCCGAGTTTTTCCGAGTATTCGAAACCGCAAGGAAAGGGTAATTTTGCGCTGCTGCTCATGGCTGCGATGATTTTCGCCGTGGCCACCGGCTTGATCAAATCCATGCTGATTGCCGCTTCCATTACTGCCGGCATTATGATCATCACCAATATTGTCAGTTTGCTCGACTCCAAGCGCGCCATCGATTTTGATGTGCTGCTCACTATTGCGGCATCGTTCGGAGTGGGCAAAGCCCTGGCCAATTCCGGACTCGCCGATCTCATCGCCACGTTCATGATAAATTCGTTGCAGGGCTATGGCACCATCGCGATTATTGCCGGCGTCTTTCTGATCACCAGTATTTATACTGAAATTATCACCAACAATGCCGCGGCCGCGTTAATTTTCCCCATTGCCTTTACAACCGCCACCAAAATGGGCCTCGATCCGAAACCGTTTATGATCGTTCTCGCCATTGCCGCCTCGTCATCCTTTGCCACGCCAATCGGCTATCAGACCAACATGATGGTTTACAATCCCGGCGGCTATAAATTCATGGACTTTATGAAAACGGGCCTGATCATGAACCTGCTGGTTGGGATTGTGCTGACGCTTTTGGTTCGTTTTATCTATTTTTGATTTTTTTACCATGCAGGCACGGCTTCATGTAAGGAGGTGCAATGTCAAATATTCAGGTAAAATTTGTCGGTAATGATGCCGAAAAAGCGCAGGAGCATTTTGAAAAGCTGGTAAAAAAGTTTCTCGGTTCGGATGCCATAATCCATGCACTTGGCGGCGGTATGCAGGCGCTCACCGCCGTGACGCTCGTTCTCACCATTCCCGTCCTGCTGGCTGGGCCGCAGGGCATTCTGCACAAACTTGGCTCAACACAGCAGCGCGCCTTTCTCGAGGCGCTGCAAAAGTTTGTGCACGCTTACAACGTAGAGCTAGCGTTTACTCTGCCCAGCGGCCGCCGCATTGATGTGCGCACGGTCTCGATTGATGAGTTGCATGATCTGCTGTCGCCTGTTTCAACCTAATGTTCTTCACGTTCATCCCGCCAATTTTCGCGTTCATCCCGCCCATTTACCGGTTCGTCCTCTTTCGCTGAGAAAATCTGTTTTTCCAACGTATATTTCTCCCGTCAATTAAAACAAATCTCATTCAAAAAAAGGAGAACTATCATGAAAATCAAAATGGCTGTTAAAACACTGCTTTTAGTTGTGGTTGCGAGTTGGACGGCTGTAGTCGGCGCCGAGAATGACCGACATATGAACGCGTACATTGGTGTTGGCGGACATATGACCTCACTTGAAAATCGGACCACCGGACTTGCCACTGCCAAATTTGCCTTCACCATCAACGACAAATGGGCTCTTGGTCTTTTGGGCGCCGCGTTTTTGCACGACCGCACGTTGGACGAACTGGTGGACGATGGTACTTATCACTTTTTTGCCTCCTACGGCGGCATGTTTATCGAACGGACTTTTACGCTGACGAACCGCTTTGATTTTTCGCTTGCGATCATGACCGGCCAGGGCCAGGCCTCGTACGAATATGATAATGAGTATCGCCAGGAAAAAGTCTGGACTGAAGAGACCATCGACCGAACCACTTTTGGTGTTCAAGAGCTGTCGGCACAAGTCAGCTACCGCGTGACCGAACGTTTTCAAATTGGCGTCAATGCGAGCTATCGCCACACCTCGCCGCTTTATCTGATCGGAACGGATGAGAATATGTTGAAAGCGCCGAATGTCGGGCTGAACCTGTCATACAGTCTCTTTTAAACTGAAATGAACCGGTCAACCTCCGGCCGCACTCGCAGTCGGAGGTTTTTATTGTGTGCCAACAAGTACAAAACAAATGTTTGGATCATAATGCCGCACGAACAGAAAAAGATTGTTCTTAACGAACGAATTCACATCAACAATACTCGGCAGTGGGTGGCTTTAAACGGTCGTGATGCGCGGAATCCGATTTTACTCTGGCTGGACGACGGCCCGGGATTAAACCTGGCGCACAAGCGAGCTGTTTTGAATCAAGAGTTGTTGGATCATTTTAGCATCGTCAACTGGCACCAGCGTGGATATGGCCGCTCGCATCGTGCCGTGGCTTCCTGGCCGGATGTGAAGCTCTCGGATTATGTGGATGACGTACTCGACCTCGCGGAGTTATTGGCGCATCGATTTTCGTTGCCCCGTATCTATCTTCTCGGTCATGGCTGGGGCAGTGTCATTGGTCTTTGGGCGGCGGAGAAAAATCCCGGCCTTTTTTATGCCTATGTTGGTTTGTCGCAATGGAGCGCCTTGCCGGAAAATGCCCGATATGTACATGGGCAGGCATCGACATTAGCTGAACGCTGCTGCTCCCCATGGTCGATTTGGCAGCTTGGGCGTATCCGCAAAACGCCCTGGTCCGTTTTAAGCGGAGATGATTTTCGAATATTATACTCGTGCATTCGTCGCGAGAGTGTTTTGCGGGAGGGACTGGCGCCCCGGCTTGGCAGCTTTCGGCATTTATCCCCGTTAGATATTTACAATTCATGGCGTGATGTTCGACGCGGTTTTCGATTTTTATATCCGCAACTTTTGCTGCCTGGTCTACCGGAGGTCACGTCGGTTGCCGTTCCGGTTTATTTTCTTATGGGACGATACGACAAGACTTTCTCGCCGCATCTCGCCGAACAGTTTTTTGACGCCCTGCAGGCACCTGCCAAAACATTTATCTGGTTTGAACGGTCCGGTCTATCGCCGGCGTATGAAGAACCGGCGCGCTTTAACCGAATTTTGATCGAGCGGATAAAACGCGAGACGTTTCCCGGCGCATGATCTGTTTTGATTTGGCAATAATTTTTGCTATTCTTGGCGGCAGTTTTTTATCACTTAATGTAAAAACATAGAATGCATTCACCCCCAGCAAAAATTCGCCGGTTTGTTTTTGACGTGACCATCGGCGCTGCCCTGTTCCAGGCCGCGCTCATTCTCTACAAACACTATGTCGGTTATGTCGTGCAATCCGGACTTGGCAGTTTTTTGATGTCCTGGTTGTTTTCCACGGCGTTGACGGCGCCGGCGCTGGCGGCCATCATTCTTTTCGATCTGTGGGGCATTTATCAACTGGAAAAACGCTTTAGCTGGGCCGACGTTTTTTGGAAACGACTTTTCTACGAATTGGTTTTGGCGATTGTCACCGGCGCTCTGCTTGCTCTTGCGGTTACGTTTGTGTCGGAATGGCTCGCGTCGTACGAAGAACCGTTTCATCAGGTGGTGCTGTACAATATTATTATCGGCGCGGTCACGAATCTCGTCATCACCTCAGTTGTGGAGGCGACCCGATTTTACCGGCAACACCAGCACGAGAAAAAACAGCGGGAAACGCTGCAGCATGAAAATATTGAACTGCGTTATCAGACGCTCAAAAAACAACTTGATCCTCATTTCCTCTTTAACAGTTTGAATGTCTTGTCTTCGCTGGTGCGGACCGACCGAAAGCGGGCGCAGGACTTTATTAACGAGTTTTCCGCGGTCTATCGATATGCGCTTGATGCCATCGAACGGCCGCTCGTTACGGTGAAAGAAGAACTGGACTTTGCCGAGTCGTATCTTTTTCTGCAGAACATTCGTTTTCAGGATGCGGTGCGCGTTCACATCGCTGTTGATGAACGCGCGTTGACATGGCTGGTCCCGTCCCTGGCCGTCCAGACGCTGCTGGAAAATGCGTTCAAACACAATGTCGTCGCCGAATCGCGTCCGCTCACCATTCGACTTTACTCGGAAAACAACGCGCTTTTTGTCGTGAACAGTCGCCAGCCGAAAAAACACCCTTCTCCCGGCAAAGGCATTGGTTTCGCCAACTTGAAAAGCCGTTATGCTTTGATCTCGGATGCGATTCCGGACGTGATGATGACCGATCAGGAATACATTGTAAAACTACCCCTTTTTCAGGCCGATTGATATGAAGATTGCCATCATTGAAGATGAAAAACTTGCCGCCGAACGACTGAGTGAACTGCTTTTGGAAATCGATCCGACCCTGGTGATCGACGCAAAAATTGAATCCGTGGCCGATTCGATCGAATGGCTGACATCACACAGCACGGATCTAATTTTTATGGACATTCAGCTAACCGATGGTTTGAGTTTTGAGATTTTTGATCACATCGCGGTCGAGTCGCCGATCATTTTTACCACCGCCTATGATCAGTACGCCATCCGGGCGTTCAAGGTCAACAGCATCGATTATTTGCTCAAACCCATTCGCAAAGATGAGTTGCACAAAAGTCTGGAAAAGTTCAGGAAACAACGGTCAACTGTTCAGATGGATATTGGCCAACTTCTCAGCTCATTGCGGGAGGAGAAACGGTCGTTTAAGGAACGTTTTCTCGTGCAGTACGGCGAGCGGTTCAAAAACATCGATACTGCGGACGTCGCCTTTTTCTACGCCATGGAAAAATGCACCTTTTTGACCACCAATGACAGGCAAAATTTTACCATCGACCTGTCGCTGGATAAATTGCAGGAGGTGCTCAATCCACGGGATTTCTTTCGCATCAATCGCAAGATGATTATTCATTATCGGGCCATCAAGGGTATGGTGGCATTTTCGCGCTCGCGACTCAAGATTGAACTCAATCCCGCGCCGCCGAAAAATATTGACGCTCTCGTCAGCGTGGAACGCGCGCCGGATTTCCGGGCATGGATGGATCAGTGAGCCGGCCGAGATGATTCTATCTGATTAATGTCATTCGACGCACCTGTTCCGTGCCTGCTGTTCTCAAACGAAGAAAATAATGTCCCGAGGATAAAGCGGAGCCGTCGAACAGAATCGAATAATCACCGGAATTGTGAAAAGCGTTGACGAGCTGCTTGACCTGCCGACCCCGGATATCAAAAACGTCAAGAATCACAAGACTTTCGTGCGGCACGCTGTACCGGATGACTGTCGATGCATTAAACGGATTCGGAAGATTTTGTTGTAGTTCACATTGACGCGGCTCTATTCTCTCACGAACCGCCGTTTGATCCTCAAAGTCCACGACAACCATATCCCAATATTTTAGCGAGGGAATCTTGAGCTTGATCTCCTCGCCGTTCTGAGAAAAATTGATGGCCTCTGGCGCGCCATGCCGCTCATCCGGTGAGGCCCACCAGATGGCGGTGACCTGCCGTTCGCTTGTCAACGACACCGGAATATCCCGCAACAGCGACGGCGTCGTTTGTTGGCCCTGATCGTCCCGCCAGTCCATTGTTTGGGCATTTACAAAATTGATGAGATGATAAACGCGACGATTGGCAAATTCCCTGGAAAAACACCACACACTGCCTTTGCGCGCCGTAGTGCGAATGGAGACGCTGCCTTCCGACTGCAGCGACGACGCCGCAAGTTCACCACCGTCCCGGAGCACATTTTGATAGGCCACAAGAACATCATAATACGCCACAAGATGTTCCTCGAGTTCCGGCGTTATCTTTAAATTGTCATTTGGAAAATACTCGTTCGCCAGCATGTGCTCGCCCAGTTCGAGGTGGGCGCCTCCGGCAGCAAAAATAACCGCATCGGTCAGCAGCACTGCCGGTGTGTTGAAAAATCCCGACTGCGACGA
>CAYSNA010000251.1:0-7962 GCA_964432185.1 uncultured Cytophagia bacterium | reverse complement strand
AAGGGGCGTTTACAGATGCCAAGACGCAGAAAAAAGGACGCTTTGAACTCGCCAATGGCGGTACGATTTTCCTCGATGAAATTGGCGATTTGAGCCCAATGACGCAAGTCAAACTGCTGCGCGTTTTGCAAGAACAGGAATTTGAGCGCGTTGGCGGTACAGCGCCCATTCGGGTGGATGTCCGCGTTATTGCCGCCACCAATGCGTCTCTGGAAGAAAAGATGAAAAAAGGAACCTTTCGCGAGGACCTCTATTATCGGTTGAACGTTTTTGCTATCCTGCTGCCGCCGTTGCGCGACCGGCAAACGGACATCCTTTTGCTGGCCGATCATTTTATGATCAAATACGGCCGCAAACACGGCAAGCCGATCAAAAGAATTTCCACGCCGGCCATCGACATGTTGCGGCAATACCATTGGCCGGGCAACGTCCGCGAACTGGAAAATTGCATTGAACGGGCTGTGCTGGTGTGTGATGATCAGGTCATTCACGCGTATCACCTGCCGCCAACGCTGCAAACCGCCGAGAGCAGCGGTACCATGCCGCACATGTCGCTCGATGCGGCCGTAGCAAATTATGAAAAGGAATTGATCCAGGATGCGCTCAAGTCCACCCGCGGTAACCGCGCCAAAACCGCGCGCCTGCTCGATACCACGGAACGGATCATCGGCTACAAAGTGCAAAAATATGAGATCGATGTGAAACGGTTCAAGGCATCGTCCAAATATGACGAATAATTTAACAGTGAGGTCAATATGAACATCAGAATGTGGGTGGCGGTTATGGCGCTCTTTTTTATGATGACCGGATGTGCCGGAAAAAGTCTGCACAAGAAAACTATTCTTTATGTCGGCACCTACACCGGCAAAACTAGCGAGGGCATTTATGTGTATGAGCTCGACATGTCGAGCGGGGCGCTAACGCCTTTGCATACAGTTGGCGACATTGAGAATCCCTCTTTTCTCGCTATTGATTCGAATAGCAAATATCTCTACAGCGTACACGAGCTGAATAATTATCACGGCGAGCGCACTGGCGCTATCCGCTCTTTCAAAATTGATCCCGATACCTGGAATCTCACGTTACTCAGCGAACAGCCATCGTTCGGCGAACATCCCTGCCATGTTACGGTGACGGAAACCGGGGACTATGTTTTTCTCGCCAATTATACCAGCGGCAGCGTCTCCATGTTTCCGGTTCACGATGGTGTGATTGAGGCGATGAGCGATACGGCGCAACATGTTGGATCCGGTCCAAACAAAGGGCGTCAACAAGGACCGCATGCGCATTCGGTCAACCTGAGCCCCGATGGCCGCTTCCTTTATGTCATGGATTTGGGTATCGACAAAATTATGATTTACGACCTGCAGGCCATACCCGGTCAACTCACCCCGGCCGAGACGCCTTTTGTCAAAACAGCGCCAGGCGCCGGGCCGCGGCATTTTACCTTTCATCCGAATGGAAAAATTGCTTATGCGATTAACGAGCTCAATTCAACTATTACGAGTTATATGTATGCGGCCGAAAATGGCTTGTTAACTGAAATCGAAACCGTGCAAACGCTTCCGGCAGATTTTGGCGGACAAAATACGACGGCGGATATTCACATCACCCCGGACGGCCGATTTTTGTACAGCTCCAATCGCGGGCATGACAGCCTGGTCATTTTTAAAATTGATGGACAAACGGGAAAACTCGAGCTGGTGGGGCATCAATCCGTTTTGGGACAAACACCGCGTAATTTTGCCATCGATCCGACCGGCGCTTTTTTGCTGGTGGCCAATCAAAATTCCGATAACATTGTCGTATTCAGCATCAATAAAGCGACAGGCGAGCTGCAGGATACCGGGCATCGCGCCGAGGTCTCGCTGCCGGTGTGTCTTAAAGTGGTTTCGCCGAACTAGTTCAGCTATCAAAATGCAGCACATCGTTTTGGCTGTGCTGCATTTCATTCGTTCCCTAAAAGGTTCCTTTTAACGAGCCGGCAAAGTGCTCATGCCATAATTCAAACACGATCAAATTTGAAATGAGATACGTGGCGTTAATTTTTCCATCCAAATGGTCGTGCACCAATTGTGTGATGTATTTCTCGTTTAAAAACTGAAAGCACCAGTTGTCGCC
This sequence comes from uncultured Cytophagia bacterium, assembly GCA_964432185.1. Lineage (GTDB taxonomy): Bacteria > Zhuqueibacterota > Zhuqueibacteria > Residuimicrobiales > Krinioviventaceae > Kriniovivens. The sequence goes on along the minus strand of CAYSNA010000251.1, from coordinate 5,841 downwards.
ACTGAGCAAAACTTTGGTGGTAAAATCTTTTAAATCGGTGCGCATTCGGTGCCCCAACTCGAACAGAATGGTCCGCGGAATATCCGGTTTGAAAGCGCCGCGCCATTTTTCTTCTGATGTCTTGGTAAAATAGGCAATGTGCGCCTTGGAATAGTATGGAATTTCCGCCAGCGCCGGATTATTCGTTTTGATGATATAGTGATGGATGGGCGTTTCCAGTTCGGACTTGAACGACAGCGATACTTTTAACATAAAATCAAAAAAGTCGTTATCGATGAACGGCGTGCGGTAATAAATTTCGCACATGGGATTGCGCGCCGGAAAGCAGTTTTGAATCAAATGCTTGAGCGCCATGTAATGCAATTTGCCGCTCAACGATTTATAACCAATACGGTCGGCTGTGCTGTAAGTGAGTTTATTCATGTGATAAAAACGGTCTTTGGCCAGTTTCAGCACCTCGGGTTTGAAAAAACTGGCCGGATCGGCAATGCCAATGTAAAGTTTGACGACCTGAGCAAATGCCGCATTAAACAGTGTGGTGAGCGTGCGATGGCCGAGCGGAATTTTGCCGAGAAAAGTATCTTCCAAACGCGCAAAAGCATAAGGCTTGTTGGCAAAAAACAGCGGAATGCGCATGGTCTGATTGCCGAGCGTGCCGGTCAATTGCCGCAACGTCGGCGAGCTTTCACGGGCGGTTGTTACACTGTCCAGATACGCCGCGGATTCCATGTTGCCCAAGCCCTCGGTGAGGTAAACCGCGGCTCTCAGTTTTTCTTCAAATTGAACAGAATCAACCTGCACCACTTTTTTGCGCTCGTGCGGGATGTTAAATTCGTCCGCCAATTTTTCCGCGATCAACACATCGGGATTGTTTTCGTCTCCCCGGGTAAAACATCTGATCGCATGACCGTTCTGTGGAATGGCTGACAAAATACAGCGCGAGTCCAACCCGCTCGTTAGCCCGAATGAAAATGTCAGATCATCATCCAGCGTGCGCTTCACGGCATTGTTGAACAGCAGGCGCGACTGCTCAAATAACTCATTTTTGCGCAACCTGTGCGGCGAGGCGATTCGTTCTTCCATGCTCCAATAGGTTCGTTGGAAATTATCAAATTCGGAAAATCGCCAAACCGTCGCAGGCGGCACAAGATGAATGCCGTTGAAAAGCGATTCGTGTGTCATGGGCGAGCGATACAAAAACAAATCCAGCACCATGCTGCGATTGATCGCATATTTTTTGTTCTCAAATGCCAGCAGCGCTTTCGCCTTGGAGGCAAAGAGCACATCCTCACCTCTCTTGCAGTAATATAACCGGATTTGACCAAGGCGATCATTCATTATGGTTGTGGTGTTGTTCACTTTGTGATGAACGAGAACAACAAATACGCCATTGATTTCCAGCGCCATGCGGTCGTTGAATTTATTATAAAGACGCGCCAGAACGTGAGCCATCGGCATGGAGGTTGGCGCTTCGGCAAGGCGGCACAATTCTTTTTTGTTGCGGATATCTCCAATGTAAGTGAGAAAAAGCCGCTCATCTTCCCACGTATAGTCCGATTCGTCGCGGCTCTTTTGATGTACGGTCCCCATCGACAGATGCTCAAACTCGAACGTTTGTGTCCCGTCCTCCTCATTCAATTTGAGGGTCGCAATCATGTTGTGAATTGATAAAGGCGGATTGGTATTGTATTTTGACCACATGCCCGCTAGTGCACCCATCACCACTCCTGTTCTTTGGGCCTGGAATTGCGTTTGTTCGCGAAAAACAAATTGTTTGTCTGTAATTAGTGAAAAGTACGACATATTTTTTGTTTTGCGAGCATGTGGCCGGCACTTTTACTCCCGGGTGATGGTATTGAGGATATCCAATCCTTTCAGCATGGGTTCAAAGTGAAGCAATTGCTCGACCGGCATGCGTCGCCATGTGGTGAACAGATGGCCGAGCATGTTTTTATTGTGCTGTTCCAGACTATAGCCGATGAAAGCCTGCGACGCCTCGACATTGCGCCAGCTCGACGGCAGCACGCGAAAACCCTTTTGCAGAAACATCGGCACCGATTCGTACGCCTCGCGTGGCTCATAATGCCAATCGCATATGATGATATCTTTCGGCACCAAATCAATGGCCGGCGCTGTGCCGTTTTTCGAGGCTTCCCACTCGCCGTAATCTATTTTAGTCGCGTCGATAAAACGATCGCCCCACATCAGCATGTCCACCCCTTTTTGGGTGACGAGAAAATCGTGCATGTCATTCACCACTTTGGCAAACACCTCGGCCGGATCTTTATCTCGGGTCGAAAGTGCGTGCTCGCTGGAGATGAGAAAAACCTCGTCCATGCCAACGTGCATGGCATCCACGTGAAAAGCGTCGATGATCTCGCCCATCAGGGCAAAAACAATCTCGTTCACACGCGGATTGTACGGATCCCACTCGCGACAATAAATGCCCTCGTTATTTGGAAAAGCGCCGGGGGTCAAATCAAGTTCGGGATAGACAGTGAGCAATGGGAATGTCGTCTGCGCCCAGGATTGATGCCCGAAGCATTGAAATTGCGTGATCAGTTTTATGCGGTTTTTTCGACAGTGCCCGGCAAATTTTGCAGCGCCTTTTGGGGTGATTTGTCGTTCCCCCTGGCGAAGTTCGGGGTGCGATTGAAATTCAAAACTATAATCAACTTCCAGAATGATCACATTGATGCCTTTAGCGGCCAATTGTGGCAATGCATCGGCCAGCTCTTCCAGATCAGAATCTGTGCTATAACCAAGAAGATGGACGGCCTTCCACGGGCGGTGAATGTCGTCTGTCCGCGAGCAACCCGTCAACGATAAAAGTGAAAAAGCGAACACGAGAAACAGCTTGTTGATAAGATTCATATGGGCCTCACTTGTTTTTGTAGGAAGGATTGGGCTTTGGCATTTTGGCGCCCATTCCTTTTTGCCATCGATGCAACTCGCCGACAAGCTCGTCCCGTTTACCCGGCATTTTTTCGGCGAGATCATTTTTTTCACTCGGGTCCGTGGTCAGATCATACAACTCCACTGTATCGTACTCGTAAAACTCAATCACCTTCCAGTCCCGCGCTCGCATCGCGGCGCCGGGTGTCCAGGTGCTGCCGTGATAATGCGGATAATGCCAGAACAAAGCGTCACGCTGCAACTGCGCCGCGCCGGTCATCAGCGGGACGAGGCTCAATCCATCGACATGTTTTTCGGGGAGAAGAGGCAAACCGACCAGGTCGAGCAGGGTCGGGAAAAAATCCATGCAAATGACCGGCTCCGAATGCTCCTGCCCCGCCGATGTCACGCCCGGCGCTCGAATGATCAACGGCACGCGAATACCGCCTTCGTAACACCAGCCTTTGCCGGCGCGCAACGGTTCATTGGAGGTTGGCGCCCAATGTCGACCCAGCGTCGACAGCCCGCCGTTGTCCGAGGTCAATAGAATGATCGTGTTTTTATCCAGCTTCAGTTCATTCAGGGTCTTTACCACTCGCCCAACGTTTTCATCCATCGCATATAGCATGGAGGCGTACGCCGCGTTATCCTGCACCACTGTGCTGAAACCGTCGTGCTCGGCGCGTTCAGTCTGTTCTTTCGCCGGCAGAGTCGCCGCTTTTTTGGTGAAATAGTCGATATGCTTCCGGCACGCCTCAATCGGCGTGTGCACAGTATAAAAGAAAAGATAGAGGAGAAACGGATTGGCCGTATGTTCGCGCATAAACCGAATGGCTTCGTCGGTCAGGCGGTCCGGCAAATATTCGCCGTCCGGGCCGTCCGTCAGCTTGGGGTTGTTATACGGCGAATAATACCCGCCAGGCGGCGAGCCTTTGTCATGCCCGCCTTTGTTGATCTCAAATCCCTGGTCCTCCGGAAAAAAGCCGTCGCCACCCAGATGCCATTTGCCGGCGAAAAAAGTGTTGTAACCGTTCTGTTTGAAAACCTCGGCGACGGTCGTTTCTTCCAGGGGCAATTCATGTTTGTCGTGCGGACCGAGCAGTTGTCGATCGTGCGGATCATGTCCCGGAATCCAGTCGGTAATGCCGAGGCGCACCGGATGCCGGCCGGTGAGTATGGCCGCGCGCGTGGGCGAGCAGACCGGGCAGGCCGCGTAAGCATTGGTGAATCGCATTCCGGATTGGGCGAGGGCGTCGAGATTCGGCGTTTCGTAAAAGGTGCTGCCGTAGCAGCCAAGATCGGCCCAGCCCAGATCATCAACGAGAATTAAGACAATGTTGGGCTTTTTGTGCTCGGCGCATTTTATCAACGTTGAGCCGGCCATCGCGGCCAATCCAATCGATTTTAAAAAGTGTCGTCGCTGCATGTTTTCACTCCGCTGGTCAAATTCCGGTCACCCTCTTCAATAAAAAGCTGGTCTATTGCATAGCGCGAAAATCACTTTCAAAGAGCGTAAAAGGATCGCGATAGAATTTGATAAAATCCGCTGCACTCGCATGCCCCGGATACGGCCCGAAAAAGTGATCCGGCGAGAAGTTTCGCCACACCAGCGCCCAGGCAATTTTTTGCGATTGTTCGTTCTGCTTTATTGCCGCCAACAAATAAGCGGTCCACCAGTCGGCTATCGGCACCTTGTCGATGCCGACTTCGGTCAGCGCCGCCACTTTACCGCGCGCCTCGGCCATACCGGCGATCACTGCCAGGCCCTGGGCCAGATGGGCGATTTTCCCCTTGTCCCACAATAAATAATAATCCATGCCGAAAATATCCACCCATTCGTCGCCGGGATAACGTTCGAGGTATTGCGATTCCCGGGTAATTTCCTGCGGCGAGATGGCATAGAGCAGATGATGAATCTCGTGTCTGTCGCGCAAGTGGCCCACGGTCATGATCCACAAATTGTTATAGTCCTCAGGCGTACAGGCTGTTTGCCCCCACCAGGACCAGGCGTGATTATGCTCGTGATACGGCCGAAAAACAATCGGGATTTTCGATCCGTCATCCGCCTGCAAATCATTGAGAAACGTTGCGATGGCATCAAGTGTTCTGAGATAGGATGTATGAAACACACCGCCGGGTAAAATGCCTTTCACGGCCGCCGAGTTGTCCCAAGCGTTGCCGCCGGTCACCGGATTATCCAGATGCATGGTAATCGTGTTAACGCCGCCTCGTCGATGCACCTCCTTGATCCATCGCTTCATGTTTTCAAAATTGACGCCGTCGAGGTTGGCCGCATTGCCAATGTCTCCGAGATCCCAGCCGTATACGGCGGGATAGTCGCCGCAGGTCTCCTTGACATCCGAGCGGCCCGGTTGCGCGGTCCAGCCAATGCCGTAAGCGAGATCATCCTGATGCCCGAACAGCACGCCAACGCGCGAAACCGTTTTCAATTTTTCAAACAGCGCCACGGTTTCAACGGTCGCCAGCGAATCCACCAGAATGTCGTTTGTTTTTTTCGACGGATCGGCTTTGGGATCGCCTTTGGTCGGCGACTCTTTGGCGCAACCGGAAAAAAGGCAAAACAGCGTTAAATAAAAAGTAATGACTTTGATCCATAAAGAATTCATAACATCCTCACGTTTGGACGAGTGGTAGCCAGTCTCCAATCCAGTTATAATAAGACAGTGCGTTAAATTTTTTCTTATAATCGTAGCATGACGGCTCCCGGTAGGCATATCCGGGGTAGTATAATTTTTTACCATCTTGTTGGGACAATTGAATGGTCAGCAAAATGAGGTAAATGCCAAGGCTGCGTTTGGATTCGTCCGGTTCAAACATGGCATAAATGCTCGAGGTGGCGATGTGGCCGATGTCCCAAAAGCTCACGCCGACAAGGCGTTCATCGTGGTAAAGACAAATTTCTTTGGTTTCGCACGGAATCGTCGC
>CAYSNA010000250.1:0-7968 GCA_964432185.1 uncultured Cytophagia bacterium | reverse complement strand
GGACTTTGGCGTGTTAAAAGACATCCAAATGTTCACGATTGGTCTTGGTTTTTAATCTGTTCATCGAAGTGAAGAGAACGTGAATCAGAAACCCTAAACTTAGGAGTATTTGAGCATGAGAAAGAAATTTAATCTTGCTCTTTTTCTGGCATTGGCCTGTTTATTTGTCCTGAGTGTTTCGAATGTGTTCGGTGGTGTGACGGGCAAGATATCAGGTAAAATTACCGATGCCGATGATAGCGAGCCGTTGCCGGGCGCCAATATCACCATCGAAGGCTCAACACTGGGAGCAGCGTCGAATCTCGATGGCGAGTTTATTATACTCAATATCCCGCCCGGTGTTTACACCCTCAAAGTTTCGATGATGGGATATAAAACACATCGCGTTGAAAAAGTCAATGTCAATATCGATTTGACGACGCCGGTGAATGTAAAATTGCAAGCCAGTGTTATTGAGGGCGAAGAGGTCACGGTTGTGGCCGAACGCCCCATTGTTCAGATGGATAAAACGTCATCCATGGCGAATGTTGGCGCGGCGCAAATTGCCGAACTGCCGGTGCAATCCGTCAATGCGGTTCTCGAACTGCAGGCCGGCGTTGTCCGACAGGGCGGCGGCTTCCATATCCGCGGCGGCCGTTCCGACGAAGTCGCCTTTTGGGTGGACGGTGTGCCGGTGACGAACGTCGCCAACTATGGTCAGGGTATTCAGCCGGAAAATAATGCGGTTGAAGAACTGCAGGTCATTTCCGGTACCTTTAATGCGGAGTACGGCCAGGCCATGTCCGGCATCGTCAACATCATTACCAAGGAAGGTTCGCCGAAATATTCCGGTCAGGTGCGCGCCTATGTGGGTGATTATGTCAGTAACCGCTCAGAATATGAAGTGCTGGATCGTGTCGAAACCATCTATAACGCGGCCGGTGAACCAACGGACGCGGTTGGCTATTACAGCAATCCGCTCGCCAAACTCAATCCGGAATATAACCTGGATGCCAGCCTGAGCGGCCCGATTCCCGGCCTCGGCAACAAACTGACGTTTTTTGCCAATACACGCTGGAATTCCTGGAGCGGCAATTTGTATGGACGCGACTGGTTCAAGTCAACCGGTGTGCCTGGTGACAGCTCGCTCGTACCCATGAGCCAGGGCGAAAATCTGTCCGCCCAGGGCAAGTTGACCTGGAGACCGTCGGGCAACATAAAGATGAGCTACAATATCATGTGGAGCCGATACGACAGTCCCTATAGTTATGATCAGAGCATGCGTTATGTTCCCACAGGTACGGGCGAAAGCCACAGCCGAGATCAATCGCACATTTTCTCGTTGAACCACACCTTGTCTCCGACGACCTTTTACGAATTCCGTTTTAACTATCTGGATTATCAGAACGAAAGTTACGTCTATGATATATCGAACGGCATTCCGGTGCCCGGTTATTATGTTTACGTTTATGCCGATTCGACGGATGAAGGCGTTTATCTGCCGGATATGACATTGTATCCGCAGGATTCCGAAGAAGACGCGATGCTGCTCGAACAATTAAAATCGGAACGCCGCCAGTTTGAATGGTATGTTAAAGAAGATGGCCCGCTCGGTTACGTTCACCCCGATTCCAATACGACGCCGACCAGCTACTCCTTCAACAATGACGGCAGCGGTCACGGCATTAACGAGAGCCGTACGCGGTCGTATATCTCCAAACTGGACCTCTCCAGCCAGGTGACGAAAACCCATTTGCTCAAAGCCGGTTTGGAATTCCGCCTGCATCAACTGGAAAGCGAGAGTTACAACTTGATCGCGGGTACGGACGGCAATGAAGAGATCGTTCCCTATTCGCCGGTTGTGCCGACGATTGACAGCCCGCAACGCTTCATCTCGGATCGCAGCCCGCGCGAATTGTCCGCCTACATTCAGGACAAGATGGAGTTCAAAGATGTCATCATGAACATCGGTATGCGTTTTGACTGGTTTGATGCCAATCATGTTGTACCGGCCGATCCCAAGGATCCGGACATCTTTCATCCTATGAAAGCAGAAAATACCTATAAAAACTGGGTAAATCCGCCCTCCGGTTTGAATCAGGATGAGTATGATGCCTACGTCGCAGAATTTGCCGAATACACCCCGGAAGAGCGCAAGGCGTTTATGCACAAAGCCGTTGATCCGAAAATGCAGGTCAGCCCGCGCCTCGGCATTGCCTATCCGATTAGCGACAGGGGTGTAATTCACTTTTCGTACGGTCACTTTTTCCAGATTCCGCAATACAACCAAATGTACGCGCGTCCGGATTTCAAAATTAATCCATCCGGCGGCAATGTCATTTTCGGCAATGCCGATCTGAATGCCAAACGTACCGTGCAGTACGAAGTTGGTTTGCAACAACAAATTTCTCCAAACACCGGCGTCGATGTCACCATTTTTTATCGTGACATTCGCGACTGGGTGGGAACAAGTCCGCTGGTCACAACGGCCATTCCGGGCATTCAATATTCGACCTATGAGAACAGAGATTACGCCAACTCGCGCGGTTTCACCTTCAAGCTGGAACGCCGTATGGCGCAAAATTTCTCGGCCAATGTGGATTACACGTTCACGATTGTTGAAGGTTCTTATTCGAATCCCAACGATGCTTTTAACGCCATCAACAACAAAGAAGAACCGCGTTTGAACCTCATCCCGCTGGAGTGGGACAGACGCCACTCGTTGACCGGCCAGTTGATTTGGTCAAAAAATTCCTGGACGGTATCCGGTATCGGTCGTTTTTACACCGGTTTCCCGTATACGCCATCGTTCCCGCGCGGCGAGTTTGTCGGCGGTACGGCGCTCTCCGGCTTGCGCGAAAACAGTTCAGTGCGCCCCAATCAACAGACCGTCAGCCTGCGTATCAACAAACGCTTTCAGGTTTCAGGACTTGACGTGAATGTTTTTGCGTATATCCAAAACCTGTTTGATTCGAATGACGCCACGGCTGTCTATTCGGATACCGGTTCTCCCGACTATACCACGGAAACGGATCCGTCGCGAATCGACTACAGTTCGCTGCGGGTTGGTACGGTTGAGCACCTTGTGACGCAACCAAACTGGTATGTCTCACCGCGTCAAATTCAACTGGGCTTGTCTGTTGGCTTTTAAGCGTATTGGAGGATAACAAATGAAAATGATAGTTCGTTTATGCTGTTCACTCATTCTCACGTGCTTGATTGCCGGCGGAGCTTTTGCTCAGATGGAGTCATTGCGCGGAGATTTTCTCGAAATTCGATCGGGCGTCCATGCCGGAAACCTGTTCCGAACCACGTTTTATAACGACGGTACCGCCGGACGCGTGAATAACGATCCGGAAGCGTTTGTCGGCGAATGGCCGATTAACTCCGGTACCATGTATCTGATCGACGGTAACCTGTTCGTCGGTAGCGAAGTCATCGATACCGAAAACCAGGTCCGCCATATCACCTCAACCGTGCGAAGCTCGGTCATTGGAAATTCCACCGGTGACCAAAGCCCGGACGGCGACTGGTATACCTTTTTGCCGTTGCCCGGTTTTGCCTCGCGCGATACCAATAAAATCGCCATGACCAAATGGAAATGGGCATGGCCGGATGTATGGCCGGACAAATTGACCGATCCGGTCGATCCCGGCTGGCCCGGCCAGTGGAATGGTTATTTTGGTAAAGATATATTTAACGCCGATGAAGAGAGCTTTTTTGTCGCGGATGATTATAACAATGCCGAATGGAAATTCTACCCGGACAGCACCGACTCGCTGCGCCGTGGTCTCGGTATCCGCATGTGGGTGCGCGGATTTCAATGGTCCAATGCCCTCGTCGAAGACGGTATGTTCAACCTGTTTGATCTCGAAAACGTCGGTACGCACAACCACGATAAAGTGATGTTCTCCTACAAGTATGGTAACAATATGGGCGACCACCAGACCGGCGGCGGCGACGGCGGCGACGATATGGGTGGTTTTGACAAGGATTCAAATTCAGCCTTTTTGTACGACTATGATGACATAGGCGGCGGCGGCTGGACACCGGTCGGTTACTTTGGCGGCGTCTTTTTGGAATCTCCGGGTAACCCGTTCGACGGCATCGACAACGATGGTGACGGCGATATGGGCCCTGGTATTGTCATCGAAGAAAGTATGTTTGAACCGAGAACGCTGACCGCCAGTGAAAATATTGTGGTGACCGATTACAAAACGTTCGACCGCCGCATTACCACGCTGGCCGCCGAAGGTGTTGATACGCTGCGTATTCCCTATCAGGATCTGGTGTTCAAATATTGGGCCGGCAAACTTTTGCAGGAAATTCCGTTCGACCTCGTCGATAATAACCTCAATGGCATTATTGATGAATCAAACGGTGCTACCATTGGTGAAGGCGACAATGCTTATAATACCTATCTTTATGTCGGTTTGAAAGCGGTCGATTATTTCACCGGCAACGGTTTGACCAACCTTCTGCTCGATGAACGCCGTGATGACGGTATCGACAATGATGGCGACTGGGATCCGGCCAGCGATGACCTCGGCGCCGACGGTCGTGAAAATACCGGCGATCCCGGTGAAGGCGACGGTTTGCCGACCAACGGCGAACCGCACTTTGATAAAGTTGACATTACCGAAACCGATATGGTTGGTCTGACCAGTTTTGCCCTGTACGATTGGAATGAATTCGCTCAGTATGATGATGAAGCGGTTTGGAACAAGAACCTTCCCGGCCTCTTTAATCAGGAATTGCTCAATATGAATATCGAGCTCATGTACGGTTCCGGTTACTTTCCGCTGAAATCCGGGACAACGGAGCGTTTCTCCATGGGTACCATGTGCGGTATCAGCCGGGATGACTATTTGGACAACGTCTACTGGTTCACCAAAGCGTATTCTGAAAACTATAATTTCTCCAAAGCGCCGAATGTGCCGACTGTTGAAGCGATTCCCGGCAACGGTCAGGTCACTCTGATTTGGGATACCTTCGCCGAAGAATCGGTTGATCCGATTACCGGCGAAGATTTTGAAGGTTATAAAATCTATCGTTCGACCGATCCCGGCTGGAAAGACGCTTCTCCGATTACCGATGGTCAGGGCGTAACCCAATATCGTAAACCGATCGCCCAGTTTGACCTCGATAACGGATTGACCGGATTTCATCCGGTTCAGGTTAAAGGCGTTCGTTTCCAACTCGGCAGCGATACCGGTATCGTCAACACCTGGACCGATTCCACCGCTGTTAACGGTCAAACCTACTATTACGCTGTGACGTCGTATGACCGTGGTTCGGTTGAAGGTGGTATTGCGCCGACCGAATGTACAAAGTTCATCACCCTGAATCTTGCCGGCGATGTTGAGGACAAGGGCACTAACGTTGTTGTCGTGCGTCCCGAAGCTCCGGCAAACGGTTTTGTCAACGCCAAGTTGAGCGATGCCACGGTTATTTCCGGTGGCAACAATACCGCAAAACTTGGTTATAAAATTGTCAATCCGTTGTTGATCCAGGACAACCGCGAATATCAGATCAGCTTTGAGGATACGCTCATCGCCGGAACGGCCGAGACCAATGGATTTTCCACCACACTGGCGACCAAAAGCATCACGCTCGTTGATATAACGGACGGCGCTGCGGATACCCTGTTGAACCGCAACCGCAGCATCGGTTTTGATCAGGAGCTGCCGGTGACTGATGGTTTCCAACTCAAGCTGGTCAATCCCATTGAAATGACTTTTAACGCCGACAGCTCCATGTGGAGCAACGACAGCATCTACATCTTTGAAATTGACCGATTCCGCTATAGCCGGACGGAAGGTATCCCGATGCCGAACAGCTATCGCATTGATTTTGGCGAACTCGGAATCGGAACCTCTGAAGAGCTCGCCGTCTCGGCAACCAATGTGCTCGCATCCATACCGGTTAATTTCAAGGTGACGAATACGCTCACCAATCAACCGGTCAAGTTTGCCTTCTGGGAACGTGATGTGCTCTCCGGCGAAGATGGGATGTACACCGCCTTTACCGACAGGACTCGCGCTGATGAGATCATTTTCATTGAGCCGAATGAAAATGACTCGCTGGTGATCACCTGGGATTTCAGCATTTTGCTGACGGAAAGCAGCGACACCACAAAACGAAATCCGCGCCCGGGCGAATATGCCATCATTGAATTTACCAAGCCCTTCCTGTCCGGCGACGTCTACACGTTCACAACCGCCGGCCAAAAGGTTGATCCTTCACTGTACGACCTTGATATGGTCAGGGTGGTGCCCAATCCCTATGTCGTCTCCAACTCGTGGGAACCGTTGAATCCGTACTCGAACGGCCGCGGTCCGCGCGAATTGCACTTTACGCACCTGCCGCCACGCTGCACCATCAAGATTTTCAATATTCGTGGTCAGCTTGTGCGCGAACTGGAGCACGATAATTCCGATGATATTTGGGACGGCACTCTGGTGTGGGATATGATGACCAAAGACCGCCTGGATATCGCATACGGTATTTATATTTATCATATTGACGCCGGTGACGCCGGTGAAAAGATCGGCAAATTTGCCGTTATCAAATAGTAAATCCTAACTTTTGCCCGAATGGATCACAACTCTTATGTGATCCATTCGGGCAAGGATATTTTATGTCATTTAATCTGCAAATTTATCATAATTATTTGCTTGCGATTCAAAAGTTTAGTACATTTGCCGCAATGTAATCTTCCAATTATTCTCTCAAAGATGTCGAATGTCAATACAATCATTGAACTGAATTATCAAAAGTACATGGAAAACAAAAAACACTACATCATTATTAACATGGAGCGTACGATATGAAGCGACACTTGATACGTCCCGTTTTCCTGTTGATTCTTCTGCTTGGGGCCACCAGTTGGCTGTTCGCGGGAACCACAGGAAAAATTGCCGGCAAGGTTTTCGATCAGGAGACGAAAGAACCATTGCCCGGTGTAAACGTCACCGTTGAAGGTACCAATATGGGTGACGCCACTGACCTAGAGGGAGACTATCAGGTCCTCAACCTGCCGCCCGGAAAGTATACTCTCGTCGTCTCGATGATGGGATATGCCAAACAACGCGTTGAAGGCATTCAGGTGCGGATTGATATGACGGCAACACAAAATGTCTATTTGAGCGCCGAAGTTGTTGAAGGTGAAGAGGTCACGATTGTAGCTGAGCGTCCAATTGTTCAGATGGATATGACCGGTTCTCAAGCGACAGTGAGTGCTGATGAAATTAAAGTGCTCCCGGCGCAAAGCACAAATTACCTGGTCGGTTTGACGGCCGGTGTTGTTGATGCCGGCGGTATCCACATCCGTGGTGGTCGTTCCAGCGAGGTGGCATATTGGGTTGATGGTGTCGCGACGACTGACGCTTTTAATAGCAGCTCAACCGCCGCGGTTGAAAACTCGGCTGTTGAAGAATTGCAGGTCATCTCCGGTACATTTAATGCCGAATACGGCCAGGCCATGTCCGGTATCATCAACATTATTACCAAGGATGGCGGCCAGCAATATCACGGTGAAATCAAGGGTTATCTGGGTGACTATGTCAGCGCCGATGACATGTATGCTGTTTTGGAATCCGTAGAACCGGTTTACGATCCTGCGACCAATACGGTCAAAGCCGTCACAAAACAGGAAGATCCGCTGAAACTTTTTACTCCGACCTATAATATTGAAGGTAGTTTGAACGGTCCTGTACCGTTTCTCGCCAAAAGCATGTCCTTTTTCGCCAATGCCCGATATACTCATGATATCGGCTACTTGTACGGCCGCGAATGGTTCCTGCCCTCCGGTTTGCCCGGCGACAGTTCCCTGGTGCCGATGCAGGAAAGCAAGCGCTGGACCGGATTGGCCAAACTCACCTGGAGCCTCACACCGAGTATTAAATTGCGTTATAGTATAAACGCATCGGACTGGTACAATCCGCGCTCCTTCAACCGCGATTATAAATTTACTCCCGGCGGCGTGCG
>CAYSNA010000249.1:0-7980 GCA_964432185.1 uncultured Cytophagia bacterium | reverse complement strand
GATGAATTGTACGGCGAACAATATGCGCTGCAAAAAATCCGCGCCGAGGACGCCTGGGAGCTAGAGCACGGGCAACAGGATGTTATCATCGCGGTGATCGATACGGGCATCGATTATGAACATCCGGATATGCAGAATAATCTCTGGATGAATGAGGGCGAAGATGTAAACAATAACGGCCTGGTTGACGAGTCCGATTTTAACGGCATTGACGATGACAGCAATGGTTTTGTCGATGACATCCGCGGCTGGGATTTTACCGATGCGCCAAATTATCCCGATGGCGGCGATTATCTTGAGCGCGATAATGATCCCATGGACGGCCACGGGCATGGCACCGGCGTCGCCGGGCTCATCGCCGCGGATACGGACAACGTAACGGGCGTCGCCGGGCTGGCGTTCGGCTGCCGCGTTATGAATCTTCGCGCCTTCAATTCCAGCGGTTATGGTGAAGAAGATGACGCCGCATCCGCTATCCTTTACGCCATCGCCAACGGCGCGCAGGTCATCAATATGAGTTTTGGCGATGTCTTTGTTTCGCGCCTTTTGGACGATGTCATCAAATACGGCTACCAGCGTGGCGTGGTTTTGGTCGCGTCCGCCGGAAATTCCTCCAGCGATGAGGTGCATTATCCGTCCGGATTTGGCGAGACCATCTCCGTCGGCGCCTCCGATGACAACGATAACCTGGCCGGTTTTTCCAATTTTGGCCCGTCTGTTGATCTGGTGGCACCCGGCAGTTACATTCTTTCGCTCGATCTTGAGGCGGATTATCACAACTGGAATGGCACCTCGTTCTCGGCGCCCTATGTGGCCGCCGCGGCCGGACTGCTGCTGTCGCAGCGTCCCGGTTTGACTCCCGATGCCGTTCGTGCCGCTCTCGTCAATTCGGCTGATGACATCGGTCCTGCCGGCTGGGATGATCAATTTGGCGCCGGCCGTTTGAATGTTTATCGATTGCTCTCGCAGCCGGGCCACACGATCGCGCAGATCAGCGAGCCGCGTCTGGATAGCGGATTCAGTGGTTCGGAAATTCCCATCACTGGTTCAGCGTGGAGCGCTCAATTTTTATCGTATGATCTGTATTACGGTCTCGGCTCCAATCCCGAAGAATGGCAGCCGATCCGTGTGCACAATACTCAGCCGGTCCTGGATGGCGAGTTGGGAACCTGGACCACTCTTCCAAACGAGGAGGGCGATTATACACTCCGCCTTGCCGTCACATCGGCGGACAATTTGCAGACCAATCACACCACGCGAATTTTTATTGATCGCAGCGAGCCGGTTGTGGCGAATGTGGAACTTTTACCCATGCTCGATGGCGATGCGTATTCGGTACTCATTCAGGCCGATGTCGATGATCTTTCGGAAGGTTCGCTGTTTTTCCGACAAGACGGCGGTGAATTTATCGAGACGCCGTTGACGTTCCGGACCACATCGCTGCGTTATAATTTGAGCCAAACTCAAATTGAAGGTGATCTCGATCTCTGGATGACCGTACGGAATGGCGCCGGTTTGCAAACAGTCGTGAACAATAACGGTTCCTATTTTGATGTTGATCTCTCCGCGCTGCCTATTGATGTGACGGCATTTTCACCCACGCCGATCACCTTGCCCTTCGGCCGTCTGCTCCATAAAATCTCGGATTTTGATATGGATGGTTTTCCGGAAATCGGCATGTCGATTAATGAGGATGGGGCGATCGGCCCATTCAAACTTTTTGAGTTTGATGGTGTTCGCATGACGGATGTTTTCTCAACCGCCAAGCCGCGCATTCCTCGCGACGTCGGCGATTCCGACAACGACGGCAAACTCGAAGTCCTGCTCGGTTTTGGCTTTAATACTTTTATTTATGAAGCGAGTGTGCCCGGCGACATGCCGAACAATATTACCGCACGCTGGGAGGGCGATGGCTCGACGCAATTTTGGGGCAGCCGGTTTGCCGATCTTGATGCCGATGGCAGGGGAGAGGTGATCATGCGCGTTGTCCGGCCGCAAAGTGACGGCGGCACTGACGCCTTTGAAGTTTTTGAGACGACGGCGGATAACCAGTATGACGCCGTCGCGCGGTTCGATAATCCGACTGACGGCGAGAATTTTAACGGCGTGCCGCATTGCGAGATCAGCGATTTTGACAACGACGGCAAAATGGACATATTACTCGGCGACAGTGACGGCGATATTTACATCTATGAAAATACCGGCGACAATCAATACGCCGCCATCTGGCAGGATGATTTGCCGCTGCTCGACAGCATCAGCTTTCTTGCCGCCGGAGATGTCGATGGCGACGGCGTCGACGAGTTTGTCGCCGGTTGTCATTCGGATCCAAATGTCAACACCGAACATACGTATGATTCACGCCACTGGGTTTTTTATATTTACGATCAGAACGGTGATAATAATTACCAACGCGTGCATGAACAGCGGATTTTCGGTTACGAATCGGTGCGCGACTTTTTGAGCAGCGTCTCAACCGGTGATGTGGATGGTGACGGCGACGCTGAAATTTTTCTTGCCGCTTATCCGGATTTTTATGTGATCGATTTTCGTCACAAGACTTTTGAGGTGATGTATCATCATGCGCCGGTGCAGACCAGCGCCGCTGTTGTTTCCGATGTCAATCTCGACGGTAAAGCGGAGTTGTGGCTCGGCGATGGGCAGAACATGACTGCCTACGAATCCGTTGGCGCCGAAACCGCGCCGGCAACGCCGGTCGGTTTCAAGGCACAGCCGCTCAATAAAACGAGCGTGCGGTTATCCTGGCGCGAAGTCGGCAATGCCGTCGGTTATAATCTCTATCGTGGATCAACACGTGACCAACTTGATCTGCTGAGAACGGTTGCGGGTACATTTTTCCTCGATACTTCAGTCGACGATCAAAAAACGTGGTACTATGCCGTGCAATCTGTTGATCCAGCAAAAACGCCGCCGGAAAGCCGGCTCTCCAAAGTGGTCTCGGCTTCTCCGGGAGAAAACCCGAAACTCGCATCTGTGGTTAACGAATCCGCTGCCAGTCTCCGGCTCCGTTTTAGCGCACCGATGAATTTTACCGTGCTGCAGGTCTCGAATTATCGGGTCAACGAATCCATCCGTCCAACATCCGTGGCGCATGACAAATCCGGGCAGGACGTTGTGCTGTCTTTCGCTCAAGCTTTGATGCCCGGTGAATTTGTGGTTCAATGTTTTAATCTGCAGAACGAAAACGGCGTGCCGCTTGATTCGCTTGCGGCATCAAAACCATTTACCTTACAACAGCGCTATCCCATGCCCTATATCGTGTCCGGCAACATAAATAATACGAGCATCGATCTGGTTTTTTCGCACAACATGGCACAAGAATCCGTGGAGGAGAAAACGAACTACTCTGTCAACGGACAGTTTGTGGTGGATGCCGCCAAACAAGATGAGGCCAACCGCGTCCATCTGACGGTAAAAAACGTGCGGCAAATGGCCACAGCCGGGGATACGATTCTCGTCCAGGTGCACGACCTGCACAGCGCGGACGGCGTTCCGACCAGGCGCGGCCGCGGCGATGCCCTTGTGCTTGTTCTATCGGGCGCCGGCGGGGACAATTTATTCAAAGTGTACCCCAATCCATTTGTCGTCGACCAGGGCGCCGAGGGCATAACTTTCGCGAACCTGACGCAGGGCGCCACTGTCTTTATTTTGACGTCACGCGGTCAACTGGTGAAAAAGCTCGCCAAAACTGACAGCAACGGCGATCTCATCTGGGACCTCACTAACGATCACGGCGATGCCGTGGCATCGGGTATTTATATCTACCGCGTGTCCGGCGCTGATTATACAATCATGGATAAACTGGCGATTATCAGATGAGGAAACCTGTCGTTGGCTTGACCGGCATTTTGGGGTGCGGTAAAAGCACAGCCTCGCACATTCTTGCGGATCTCGGCGCGGCCATTGTGGATATGGACGCGGCCGGCCGCTGGGTGGTTGAAAATGACGCATGCGTCCAGCAAAAAATCCGTTTTACTTTTGGGGATGATGTTTTTGATCAGCACGGTCAACTTCTGCGCAAAAAATTGGGCGATATCGTTTTTAGAAGTCAAGAGGCGCTCACTACATTGAATGGCATTGTTCACCCCGCCATGCTCGATCGCGTGCGTTTTCTCATCAATAAAGAGAAAAGCAATGTGGCGCGCCACTATATAATTGTTGATGCGGCCTTGATTTTCGAACTCGGCTTTAACCACGAGTGTGACGCGACCGTCTGCATTACCTCGCCGTTGCATGTCTGTCTGCAACGTGCCGAGGCCAAGGGATTGACACAAGCCCAGGCGCTTGATCGAATTAACTCGCAACTGCCGCAAGAGGTCAAGGCGGCGCGCGCCGATGTTGTTATTGCGAATGATTCGACGCTGGACGAGCTGAAAATTCGTCTCAAAGAATTTCATTTATGGGTGTTGAATACATTGAAAGAATGAAAAGCCTATGAGCTGGTTCGCCAACAAACCGGCGTTTCTTGTGCTGCTGCCGTTTATTGCCGGTCTGGTTCTGGCGTATAACATTGATGTTCCACTGCGTGTCGCTTTTCCCTTCTCCCTCCTTTGTATTCTTGCGATTCTTGTGTGGCGCAAGTTCGATATTTCTCACTGGCTGCTTCTTGTTTTGTTTTTGTTGATGGGCGTTATCCATCTCGAACTCCATACCCGCCACACTCCTCCCGGTTTGATTTCACATTTTGCCGATTTGCCCGGCCTCGTTTCCGTCGAAGGCGTTATAATTCGGCCCGTCGAACAACGCGGCTCTATTTTCAGCACAACGCTGCGGATTGACAGCATGTGGGTGCTCGATAGCGTCTGGCCGGCCAGCGGAGCTTGTTTGCTGCAGATGTATGAAAAGTGTGACGAACTCGAGTATGGGCATCGGATTGTGGCGCGCGGGCAACTTCGGCTGCCGTCGGGCGAGCGCAACCCGGGTGATTTTAATTATCAAAAATATCTCGCGGCGCAGGATATTCACGCCATCTTTCGCGTCAGCGCCGCGGCGCACATTGTGATGCTGAACAGGGGAGAAGGGCATCCGATAATGGCGCGAGTTGTTTATCCGGTCCGCGAGTTTGTGCTTCGCGCCGTCGATGCATCGCTGGACGGCCAGCCCGCGGCGCTGCTCAAGGCGCTGCTTGTTGGCGTCCGCGGTGAGGTCGACACCGGCGTGCGCGACGCGTTCGCCAACGCCGGGGTTATCCATGTCCTCGCTGTCTCCGGTTTGCATGTCGGATTTGTCCTCGTTGCCCTGATAGGTCTGTTCAGTTTTCTGCGCATTCCCAATCCGTGGCGCATTCTGCTGGTGATGGTCGCGCTTGTTTTTTACGCCCTGCTCACCGGTCTCAAACCGTCGGTGGTGCGGGCCACGGTGATGGCTATCGTTTATCTCGGCGGACAAATGTTGCAACGCCGGGCGCATCTTTTGAACACCCTGTCCATCGCCGCGCTGATCATTTTGATGCTGTCGCCGCTGGATTTGTTCGAACCCGGTTTCCAGCTTTCATTTGCCGCGCTGCTTGGCATCATTTTTATTTATCGCCGTTTGTCGGCACTCACGTCGCCGCTCAAGGTCCATCTTGCTGAGCGCGGACAGGTTTTTCTGCTGCATGTTTTGAATCTCTTTCTCGTTTCCGTGGCTGCGCAACTGGCAACGTTGCCGTTGACCATCTACTATTTCAACCGCTTCTCGCTCATCGCCCTCCTCACAAATCTTGTTGTGATACCGGCAGTTGGAATCATTGTGGCGCTCGGCATGGTCGCCGTTTTGGTTTTCCTGTTTTCGCCATTCGTCAGCTCTGTTTATTTTAATGTTGTCTGGCTGCTCATGCAGTTTGTTTTGTTTTTTGTCGATGCTGCTCAACGTCTGCCGTTCGCTTATTTTGTGGTGCCACGGCCGTCAGTGTGGTTTTTTCTTTTTTACCTGATGGCCGTTCTCCTCTTCATAAACTGGCGCTCCATGACATGGAAAAAAACGCTGCTCTTTGCAGTTTTAATTTTGATGAATGGATATGTGTGGTCACATCTCGGCAAAACGGATCATCGCCTGTCGATCATTTTTTTTGATGTCGGCCAGGGAGATTCGGCGTTGATTGAATTCCCAAACGGCAGGCGCATGCTCGTCGATGCCGGCGATAACACCGAGTACGTTGACTATGGGGAACGCGTTATCTATCCCTATCTTGTGCGCAATGGCATTCGCAAAATTGATGATGTCCTTGTGACGCACGCGCATTCCGATCACAACGGAGGCGTCCTTTATTTGTTGAATCGACAGTGCGTTGGCCGATTGATCAAAACGCATTTGCAGGCGGATGTTCAACTCGATTCACTCATTGAAGCGGCTGCCGTGCTGCACCAGGTGCCGATCCGTTACGTAAAAAGCGGCGATACGCTATCCGTGGATCCAGGCGTGCTGCTGATGGTTTTGCATCCGACGCCATCTTTCATTCAACAGGCAAACGGCAACGCCGACGAGTTGAATAATTCATCCATTGTCCTGAAATGCGTCTATCATAATCAACATATATTGTTAGCGGGAGATGCGGAAATTCCGGCTGAACAAAAAATGTTGGCCTATGGTGATCTGCTCAATTCGGATATTCTCAAGTGCGCGCATCACGGCAGTCAATCCTCCAGCGATTCTTTATTTCGGTACAAGGTGAACGCTGAATACGCTATTGTTTCTGTCGCCAAATTTAATCGTTTTGGCCTGCCGTCCGAAACGCTTTTGCAGCACTTTGAACTCGAAGGCACGACTGTTTGTCGAACGTCGGATCGCGGCGCTATCCGCTTTCTGATCTACCCCGATTATATCATCAAACTTTAATTCCTGCACATTGCATCTTTAAACTCTTTTTTCTATATTTTGAACGAACAATCAAAGGGATCGAAACGAGAACGTGAATCATCCGATAAAAATAGACGGTTTTCAAAAAATCGAAAAAATTGTCACGGGATCATACTGGACCCTGTATCGCGCCTGGAGCATTCACTCCGATACGCGGCATCTTGTGCAGGTTCTTGATGCAAAGTCTGCCCTTGATGCAACCCTGGTTTCGCTTTTCAAGAATCTGCGTGAAACGCGGGAGGTGTTGCACCATGACAATATTTTAACCCCGATTGCCTACGATGAAACCGGCGTACACAAATATCTGCTTTATGATGATGTTGAGACTTTGTCGCTGCAGGCGGAGATTGTGGCTGGTCACGATATTCCTGAACACGATGTATTGTCTGTCATTCGGCAGGCAACCGAAGCGCTGCAGTTTGCGCAGATTCGCGGATTGTCGCACGGCTGGGTAACACCGGAAGTTATTCTGCGATCGCAAACGGATGGTTCGGTGAAAATTTTCGGTTTTGGCTCGGAAAAAATATTCTCCCATTTGTATGACAAGCGTCCGGACATCGCCGCTTTTCTCAATCCCTATATTCCGCCAGAACATCTTGGCCAGGCTGAGGAGCCGGCGCCGAATGACTGCTATGCGCTCGGCGTTACTTTTTACCAGGCAGTGACGAACACTTTGCCTTTTGATGCTGAACGGATTGTCGATCTTGTAAATCAAAAAATGGCCGAGTTGCCGCCCGAGCCGTTGAACGCACGAACCACGGCCGCCGTTGCTCAAACCATCACAACCTTGCTTGATCCGAAACCGCACCGCCGTGCAACCTACAGCTCGCTGCTGAATGAGCTCAATCCGCAGGAGGATACCATCGTGCCGGTGGATCGTCCGGAATATGAAAAGGAAACCGGCTTGAGCAAAATGCGCGATCTCGTGTCGGACATCAATCCCCTGAAGGATAATGTGACCGGACCACGAAAAATCGCCTATATCACTGCGGCCGTTGTGTTCTTTTTGGTATCGATTATCAGTATTTTTGTGGTGGCACGACTGGTGTCGAATGATAAAAAAAGAGTGCAACAAATTTATGCTGAATATTTGGCAGATCAGCACTATGAGCAACGCAACGA
>CAYSNA010000248.1:0-7985 GCA_964432185.1 uncultured Cytophagia bacterium | reverse complement strand
GATAAAGCGAATCAAAAGAGTCATCTAAAAACCAAAATTCGAACGGCGCGGACGGCGTAATATCAGCGACCTTTCTTTCAATTTCTTTTACCGTGTTCGAGATGTTATTCGACGCGACTTTGAGGGCAAGAAAGAAAAATCCACCGTATTCCGGTGTGCTCGATATGATCATGGGTTCGATATTTTGATTCATGGGTGAATAATGAAAATCTTTAACCACGCCAATGATCGGGTGCCAAATTCCGTTTCGTTGAATTCGTTTGCCAAGAGGCTCATCCCATCCCAGAGATTGAATCAGCTTTTCATTGACAATATAGGCATCCTTATCCGTCGCCATCGAGGGATCAAAATGTCGGCCCTGAACGAGTTGAATATCGAATGTTTGCATAAAATCGGCATCGCCATATACGACCCACATGATTTTAAAAGTATCAAATTCTTCCGGCAGATAGCCGTTGGCGCCAATGCCGCGGTGCGGAATATCCGAACACAGCGTTGCGCTCTGAATCTCGGGCAGTTCCAAAAGTGATGTTTTGATAACCTCGTTTTTCGATTGCAGGTCGTCCGTCGGCAGGTCCAATACAAGGATGTTATCCTTGTTGAAGCCCAGCGCTTTGTTTTTCATAAATGTCTGTTGTTGAAAAATGATCAGCGTACAGATTATGAGTATGATGGAAACGGCAAACTGAAAAATGACGAGCGCGTTGCGGAATCCGTTTTTGCGGCGACCGGCAAATAACGAATTTTTAAGGATCTGAATCGGCAGCATGGACGCCAGATAAAACGCCGGCACACTTCCGGCAAGTAACCCGACCAAAAGGGCAATGAGTAAAAGTCCGCCGATATGAGAGAACTGAATGGTCAGCCCGGGCACGTCCGCGCCGATGAGCTGTTTATAAAAAGGAAAAACAGTCATGACCATTAAAACCGCCAGGGAGGTGGCGAGAAAACTGCTCGTCGCCGATTCAATTAAAAGTTGAACGATCAAGGTTGTGCGTTCGGCGCCGGCGACTTTGCGAACGGCGATTTCTTTGGCGCGTTTCATCGACTGCGCCAGCGACAGATTGATAAAGTTGATACCGGCGACGATTAATATCAAAAAGGCGATGGCGCCAAAAAGTAATATCTGTTTGAATAGATTGCCGGGATCGTAAAACAGATGCAGCTTTTTGAACGGTTGCAAGGAGAGCCGATATTTTAAGGATTCTGAATGTTCTCCCAAATAGGTCTCGATCATGGCCGGGAGTTTGGCTTCCAATTGTTTGGCATCGGCATTGGGATTAAGCTGCAAAAAGGTGATGTATTGATTGCCGCCGTTCCAGCCCATGTTCATGTGCGGTTGCTGGTAGAGTGTGCTCAATGAGATGAGCATGTCAAATTTGATTGATGAATTCACCGGATAGTCTTTCGCCACGGCGGTAATGGCGTATTGTTCGCCGCTGCTGGCTTCCAATGTTTGGCCAATAATATCATCCGTGCCAAAAATGCGAAACGCTGTCGATTTATTGAGAATGATGCTGTACGGATCAACCAGGGCGCGCTCTTCGTCGCCGCTTGACAGCTCAAACGACAACATGCTGAAAAAACTGGTGTCTGCGTGCAGGATATTGTCTATCTTGACCGGTTTGGCCTGGTGATAAAAATACTCGGTGCGCGGCCCGCGCAGGCGCAAAAAGTCCTTCACTTCCGGATAATCCGATTTGATCGTCGGGCCAACCGGCGCCAGGAAACGCGTCGTACTGCCTTCCTCGCGGCCTTCCCATTTGACGTTGGCGAGAACGCGATAAATATCGTCGCCATTTTTATGGAATTGGTCAAAGCTCGATTCGTAGTGCAAATATAACAGAATCAAAATCACCGCCGAAATACCGATGGCTAGGCCAATAATATTGATGCCGGAGTAGAATTTGTTTTTCCATAAATTTCGAAATGCAAGTTGAAGAAATTTAAAAAACATTATATTCCTCATCTTATTTATATCAGGTCGACGATCATATCAAAAAATAGATCATCTCTTGTCACTCGTTCGACATCTCACGTCTTTTCCACCCAGCCGTCCAGCAGATTGACAATCCGGTCGCCATACTCGGCTTTTTTCTCATCATGCGTCACCTGGATGATGGTGACGCCTTGCTCGTTCAATTCCTTCAACATATCCATAATCTCGAATCCCTGTTTGGAGTTGAGGTTACCCGTCGGTTCATCCGCGAGAATAAGCTTTGGATTGATGATCAACGCGCGCGCAATGGCGACGAGCTGCTGCTGGCCGCCGGACAGTTGATTCGGGAACAAGTCTTTTTTGGCAACAATCCCAAATCGGTCCAACGTATCCGCAACCAAACTTTTACGCTCCGAGCCTTTGACCTTTTTATAAATCAGCGGCGTTTCGAGATTTTCATACACAGTCAAATCATCAATCAAATGATATTGCTGAAAAACAAAACCGATGTTCTGTTGATGGAGTCGCGTGCGCTCTTTTTCTTTAAGCTGATGCACTGGTTCGTCATAAAAATAATACTCGCCACCGGACATGTCGTCCAACATGCCGATTATATGCAGCAGAGTGGACTTGCCCGCGCCGGACGGCCCCATGATGGTGACGAACTAGCCCTCGTTGATTTCGAGAGTGATGTTGCGCAGGACGTAGGTCTTGACAAATTTGTTGGAATAGTATTTTTCGATGTCGATCATTTTGATCATGGTGTTCTCCATTTTTTGATTGTTTGAAGAGTGAAAGACGTAAGACGGGAGACATTAGACGTCTTACGTCTCTCGTTTTGCGTCTTCAAATTTTTATTCATACCTCAGTGCGTCAACGGGATTTGCCGCGGCGGCTCTCACCGTCTGCCAACTCACGGTCAGCAATGCAATGACTAACGCGACCAGACCGGACATCAAAAACGGCCACACGGTCAAATTCACCCGGTAAGCATAACTGTCCAGCCAACGAGTTAGCAAGTACCACGATAGCGGCCAGGCAATAACAACGGCGATTAAAATGGCTTTGGTATATTCCAGCGTCAAGAGTGTCCGGATGTTTTGCATGGACGAGCCAAGAACCTTGCGGATGCCGATCTCTCTTGTTTTTTGCTGAATGGAAAATGATGATAATCCCAGCAGTCCCAGGCATGCGATGATCAGCGCAAAAAACGCAAAACTGTTCAGCAGTCTGCCGGAACGCTGTTCCGATAAATAAACCTGATTCAATTCATCATCCACAAAGGTGTAGCTGAACGGATAATTGTGCGCGTGTTTGTCCCACGTTTCTTTGATAAAGGATAAAGTAGCTTGTTTGTCCTCCGCCCGGATTTTAATCAACAGCGCATGATTGTAAAACGGATGCACAAACATGGCTAGTGGTGTGATACCTTTTTTCAAACTGCGAAAATTAAAATCCTGTACAACGCCGATAATTTGCCCGCGTTTGCCATAATGTTCAAACCATGTGCCCACATGCGGGCCCGGGCCCATAAGCCGCGCCGCGGTTTCGTTGATGACATATGCGCCGCCGTCCCAGGTGCTCATGTCGCCGGCAAAGTCCCTGGAAAAGCTGCGTCCCTCAATGACGGGGATGTCCAGCACTTTGAAAAAATCATAATGCACGGTCAGCCAGTTCATCAGCACCGTTTGATTCTCGGACTTGCCTTCCCAGTTGGCCTCGCCGGCGGAGGTGATGACATCACCCGGGGCTTGAAACGATTGCGTCACGCCGAGCACGCCCGGATAATCCAATAACTCTTTTTTCAATGTCTCATAAAAAGTGCCGTCCTCGCGATGGCCCCAATGCATGGCCAGCGGTATCGAGAGAAGATTATCGCGGTCGTATCCGGCATCATAATTTTTCATAAAAGTTAATTGCTGATAAACGATAATCGTCCCAAGAATAAAAAGAATGGACAAAGTGAATTGAAACACAACCAAGCCTTGCCGGATGCGCGAGTTGGAATGGCCCAACAGGATTTTATTTTTTAAAATGCTTGTCGGATTAAAACGGCCAAGAAATCCGGCCGGGTAACTGCCGGCGACGACACCGGCGAGCAGGGTGAGGGCAAAAAATAAAATCAATAATTGGGGATTCTGCATGGTCAGAGAATCAAACGTTTTTCCAGAAACCCGATTGAGCAGCGGCAGCAAAATTTCAAACAGGCCAATGGCGAGGATAAACGAGATTGTCGTCAATAACAACGCTTCGAGCATAAATTGCAGCGACAGATGCAGCCGCGTGGCGCCGACGACTTTTTTGATGCCAATCTCTTTCAACCGCTGACCAAAACGCGCGGTGGTCAAATTCATAAAATTGATGATGGCGATGATCAAGATGAGCAGCGCGACGCCGAGATAGGTATAAATCTCGCTCATACTGACCGAGACGCCGCCGACGGGCGCCGAGTCCGGATGTGTGTGGATTTGAGTCAACGGAAAAAGACGCAGTGAAATATTTTCCGCCTCCGAATGATCTTGAACGAGGTTTTTGATTTTCGGCGTGATCTCATCGGCAGAGGCTCCATTCGCAAGCTGAATATACGTGGCGCTGACATCCGGGATATCCCAGTTATCCAGAATGGCAGAGTAGCGGATCATAAAGGTGGTGATGGGCACGAGAAACTCAAAATCGAATAGCGAGTTGGGCGGCAGATTTTGCAGCACGCCGGTCACGTTAAAATCAAATTCGGGATCGATGTGCAGCGTTTGTCCGATCGGATCGCTATCATCAAAATATTTGTGAGCGATGTTTTCCGTGATGAGAATATTGTTCGGATCGTCCAGAGCGTGCTCAATATTTCCACTCAACAGTGGAAAATCAAACATGCCAAGAAAAGACGGATCAACGCCGAGGACTTTCGTCTCGACAAAATAAAAATCGCCAAAATTGACGAGAAAATCCTGCGTGTATTTGATGCGCGTCGCGTTGACAATCTCGGGGAATTCGCTCCTTAACGTTTCGGCCAGCGGTCCCGGCGTTTCAGAAAAGCTCTGCACGTTATCGGGATAATGTTCATCCACAAGCACGATGTGGATATTCTCGGCGTGCTGATGAAATTTATCGTAACTCAATTCATCGGTGGCCCACAGCAAAATGAGAAAACTGGCGGCCAATCCAAGGGCCAGGCCGAACACCAAAATGGAGGTATAACCTTTTTGTTTCCAGAGATAGCGTAAAGACGATTTTAGAGTGATGGACCACATGAAAAAAGTTCCTTTAACGTTTCATTTTTTAAAGGCGATAGATCATTCGTAGCGCAAGGCTTCGACCGGATTTGCCTTGGCCGCCCGTAGTGTCAATAGACTCACTGTTGACAACGCGATGAACAGCGCCAGTAAACCGGACAACACCAGCATCCACCATGCCGGATTGATGTGATAGGCAAAATTCTGCAGCCACTTGTTCATGGCAAACCACGCCAGCGGCCAGGCAATGAGGTTCGCAAGCATCACCCATTTGGTAAACTGTACGGACAATTGAACATATAATCCGGACGCTGTAGCGCCGAGCGCTTTGCGAATACCGATTTCCCGCGTGCGTTGTCTGGCCATAAAAGCAGCCAGCCCTAAAAGTCCGAGACAGGCGATGAAAATGGCGAGGCCGGAAAAAACGATAAAAAGCCGCCGCGTTCGCTGCTCATTGGCGTAAATGCTGTCATAGGTTTCATTAAAAAAAGAATGCTCAAACGGCACCTGCGGATTGTGTTGTTGCCACACATCTTTTATGCCGTGCACAATGGCGGCGATGTTTGGCGTATTCACCCGCACGGCCAGAAAATGCGGTGTATAGCTCCATGTGCCGTTAATATTAAAAAAGCCCATCGGCCGGATTTTGCTGTGCATCGATTCATAGTGCAAATCTTCAACAACACCCACCACCGTAAAGTAGAGCTGGTTATTCTCTGACCAATTATTTATTTTGCGTCCAATCGGATCGTCCCAGCCGATCAACTCAACAGCCGCTTCATTCAACACAACGGCGAGGGAATCCGTGCCGAATTCATCGGAAAAGTATCGTCCCTTCACCATGTTAAATTTTAAAACATCCTCAAAATCCGCGTCGCTTTGGCAGAGGTTTAAGGTAAATCCGCCTTCAAATTCTTCCGCGCCAAAACCGATATTGTTCCAGTTGAGCCCGGGTAAACTATGGGAGACGGAGGCGCTTTGTACGCCGGGAAGATTCAAAATCTCATTCTTGATCACATCAACGTTATCTTGAATCATATTAATATTTTTGATGACAATGACGTGCTCTTTGTCAAAACCCAGTTGTTCATTTTGGATAAAGTGCAATTGCTTTGAGATGACGATGGTGCCAAAAATCAGGCAGATTGAAACAACGTATTGGAAAATCACCAAAGCGTTTCGCGACCAGGGCGTTCGTCTGCCTTTTTGAAATTGATTTTTCAAGACGGCGATTGGTTTGAATGACGATAGCACCAGGGCGGGATAAAGACCGGATAAGAGTCCCACTATAAGCGCCAACCATATTAATGCCGGAATGATAAACGGTGTGTCAAAATAGGGAAGGTCCAAATGGGCGCCGACCACATTGGGCATGTAAATCAGCGCTATTTCCACAAAAATGAGAGCAAGTCCAAGTGATACAAAACTGATCACCAACGCCTCGCTGATAAATTGATGAATTAACTCGGTCCGGTTGGAACCGACAACTTTTCTGACGCCGATCTCCAAGGCGCGCGTTGTGGCTTTTGCCGTGGACAGATTGATGAAATTGATGCAAGCGATCAGTAACACCAGAATGGCGACGATGCCAAAAATGGACACGTACGCGGAATTGCCGTTCGCCTCAAATTCGCCGCTCAAATGCGAGGTCAGATGGATGTTGGTTAAAGGTTGCAGATAGAGTTGCCAAAAGTTGCCATTGCTGGAGCGTTCCTCGTACTGGCCGTCAAAAAGGTATTTGTCGACAAAGGCTGGGAATCTGGATTCCAGATTTTGAGCATCACTGTTTTTATGGATTGTTAGATACGTTTGAAAATTGTTGGCGAACCACTGCGGGCTGTTGTAAAAGCCGTCGTAACTCAGGACTGATGCAAGAATATTAAAATGGAAATGCGAATTTTCCGGGAAATCTTTTATAACCGCTGAGACAGAAAATGTATGGTCATCATTGATAGTAATAATTTTGCCGATTGGGTTTTCAGCGCCAAAATATTTCCGGGCTGCCTTTTCGGATAACACGGCTTTGTTTGGCGCCAGCAGTGAATAGGAGGGAGTACCGTGTACAAAGTCAACAGAAAAAATGTCAAAAAAGGTCGTGTCAACTAAAAGCACGTTGTCCTCTTTGAATATCTTGTCTTCGTACGTGACGGGTATGCTGCGCCGCCAGCCGCTGATGCGGCATACCGATTCTATTTCTGCAAACTCATTATACAGCGCCCCGGTCATGATGGCCGGCGTATAGGTTTGATGGATTTCCGTATCGCCGACCATCGCTTCCACGGCTATTCGGTATGTCCTGTCGGATTTTTCATGGAAACGGTCATAGCTGAGTTCATGATTCACATACAAAAATCCGAGGATCGCCGTCGCAATGCCAATGGCCAGTCCAAAAATATTTAAAAATGAATAAAACCTGTTGCGCTTGAAATTACGCAGCGCCACAAGGATATAATTTTTAAGCATCACGTTTTCTCTTTTTGTGCTAAACTCGTTTATGAAACGTGAGACATGAGATGCCAAACGATTCCGTTTCACGTCTCACCTTTATTCTCTCACATCTACACATGAAATTCGCCATTCAAATTTTCAGTGACAATTTTGCCGTCAAACAGATGCACGGTGCGATTGCCGTACTCGGCATACGTTGGCGAGTGCGTGACCATAATGATGGTCGTACCGCCTTCGTTGAGCTGTGTGAGAATGCTCATCACCTCATCGCCATTTTTTGAGTCCAGGTTACCGGTCGGTTCATCCGCGAGAATGACTTTGGGATTGGCGACCACGGCTCGCGCCACGGCGACACGCTGCTGCTGTCC
>CAYSNA010000247.1:0-7990 GCA_964432185.1 uncultured Cytophagia bacterium | reverse complement strand
ACTGTCATTGGTTACCGATTCCACATACAATTGCGGTTTATAATTTTGTTCTTTGCCCTGGCGAATAATGACGTTGGCTTTGCTGCCGCGCATGATGGAAAAATGCGTGTCACCGGCGCCCTCCGGGGCCTGGTAATTCCAGATGACGGACACCTTCGCATGCACGCCCTTGAGCTTGTAGACAAACTCGCCGTTGGAATAGCACGACAACACCCCGTCTTTCACATACTGTTGCAGAAAATCCGGAAATTCCGACAGCCCAGTCACTTTTTCAAACTGCGCCGTGTTGACCTCCGTCACCCAACGCTTGGCGTTAACCATCTCGACGTCTGACACATCGAGTATCTGCTCCGGAAAACATTCCCATTGAATCAAATCGACGAGGTGCGTTGCCACATCAACAATGCCTTCACCTTGCTGTGTGGTGTCAAAATACCACGCCGGACGTTTAATCGGATTACCCGATACATATTTAAAAAAGTGATGCACGCTTTCTTTGGTCACGGCCGGTTCCTCAGGCGATCCGGTGAGCAGGTCACCAAAGACCTCGGGCACCAGGGACAATTCCTTCTGCAGCATTGTGGTGATTTCATGTCGCTCGGTCATAATATCATACAAAAGCACGCCCTGCGCTTCGGCGGATTCGAACGCTTCTTTCAGCAGTTCAAAGCCGTCTTTGTTGATGCACATGGGCTTGTCGGCCAACACATTGATTCCGGCATCAACCGTTTTTTTGATATATTCCGTTTTGTTGCGATTGTTGCCGGCCGTCACCATAACGTTGCCCGGCTTGTCAGCCAGCATTTTTTCCAGAAAATCGTCGCCGCGATAAACCTCCAGCTTCCAGCTTGTCGGATTCTCGGCGCGGCTATTAAAGCCGTTGATGCGATTGATATGATCATCCACATCCGAGCCGTCCGGCGCATAAATATAGACCGTTGGATCAATCTGATCGAGCATGGTTTTCTGGACCAGGGCAGCATGAAAATGGCCGGGGTCCAGCGTCATCAGTTTCACTTCGCCTTTGGCGCCGGTAAACGTCATACCGCTATCCTTTCCGCTGTTACAAAAAATGAAAAAAGTGCCGAGTGCGATTATCAATAAAAGTGTTGCTAATTTTCGGATCATTACGATCTCCCTATTAAATCTTGAATTAACTGATTTGTCAACATCAAGCCGCTAAATCCAAAGTGGCTCATAGAGAAAATAAATAGCGAATTTGCGCTCTTTCGATATTAGAGCTTTTGTATCGCTGCTTTTCAAAGCGTGCGTTTTCGTTACAGCATCGCCAAAACGCCGCGAGCAAATCCAATGGACTCGGCGCAGCCGGGCAACGGATCTTTGCCTTCGGCTTCGTACTCTAAGGAGGCGATGCCATGATAGTTATGTTCAATCAGAGTTTTGAAAAATCCTGGGATATCAATGACGCCGCGCCCGATGATAACGGTTTGGCCGTCCTCTGTCGATGCCGTGACATCCTTGATATGAACATCAAAAACGCGGTCTTTGAATCTGACAAATTCTTTTGCCGGATCGAGACCAATGCGCTGGGTGTGGCCGATGTCAATACACAAGCCCATGCGCGGATCGCGATCTTTAATTTTTTCATAGGCGCTCTCGGGACTCGGATACACTTTGTCGCCCGGGCCGTGGTTGTGAATGGCGAGAATGATATCCATCTCTTTGACTTTTTCCTCAACCAGATCAAGCAGATCGTGATTCGGCACGCCAATAATGATGCGCATACCGGCAGCCTTGGCGTAGACAAAGGCGTTTTCAACTTCTTCTTTGCTTTTCATGTAAATGACGCCGCCCCCGTACAAATCCAGGCCGGCTGCCTCAACTTTCGCTTTGACGGCTTTAATCTCGTCCGGCGTTGCATCCAGCGGCAGGTGGAAACTCTTAAAGGCGATTTTTGTCAAACCGAGGCGCTTGGTCATCGCCAGCGTGTCATCGAGATTAAATTCACGCAGCGTGTATGACGCCATACCGAGTGTCAGTTTGGCCTCGCCGGTAAAGGCAGGCGTACGCAGGTCATGCGCAATGGCAGCAGTTGCCACAGCGGCGCCCGCCGTTTTGAAAAATGTTCGACGTGATTGATTTTTCATCTGTATCTCCCAACTGTAAGTTTTATTTCACATTTTAAAACTGATAATTGTAACCAATTCATGTTTGAATGTCAAGATGAAATGATGTTTTTCAACTCAGAAAATCATGGTGAAAAAGCTCAATTTTGAATATATTAAATGCCTGTAGTTATGATCTTCCTGGAGCGATTTTTGAGCGATGCCCTAAAAATACTCGTCGTGGATGACGACGAAATGGTCCGTCACACCCACTCGCTGATTCTGACGGAAAACGGCTATAACGTCTACACGGCGGCCAATGGCGAAAAGGGGATGGAGTTGTTGCGGCGCGGCGGCTTTTCCATCGTTTTTGTCGATTACCGCATGCCGGATTTGGACGGCGTCGAGTTTTTACGCCGGGCCAAAGCGTTTGATGCATCCATTGACGTGGTGCTCATCACGGCATTCGCCAGCATCGAAACGGCGGTCGAGGCCATCAAACTCGGCGCGTATGATTATATCGACAAACCGACGCGGGCTGACAAACTCATCGCCTTGGTCAAACGTTTGGAAGAACGGCAAAAACTGTTGCGGCAATCGCAGTCCCATTCCTTAAATCTCAAATTTGAAGGCACAAATCTCCGCATTGTCGGGCAGAGCCCAAAAATGCAGGAGATTTTTGAAATCATCTCCAAAATTGCGCCGACCGACAGCACGGTGCTCATTCTCGGCGAGAGCGGCACCGGCAAGGAAATAATCGCCAAAGCCATCCACGCCAACAGCCTGCGGCGGGACAAACCGTTTTTCACCATGGATTGCGGCACGCTGGTCGAATCACTTTTTGAGAGCGAGCTGTTCGGGCATATCAAAGGCTCGTTCACCGGCGCGACCGCCACCAAACACGGCGCTTTTGAGCTGGCGCATCAAGGCACTTTTTTCTTTGATGAAATTGGCAATATCTCCCTCAACGTACAGGCGAAAATTCTCCGCGCCATTCAGGAAAAAGAAATCCGCCCGGTGGGAGGGACCAAGACCATTCATGTGGACGTCCGCGTCATCGCCGCTACCAATCTTGATCTGTACAAAGCCGTCGAGCACGGTCGGTTTCGCGAGGATTTGTATTATCGGCTGAGCGTCATTCCTATTTATTTGCCGCCGCTGCGCGATCGTAAAGAGGATATCCCTGCGCTCGTCGACCATTTCATCAAACGCTTTGGCAAAAACAAACGCACCAATCACATCACATCGATTTCGCAAAAAGCGCAACAAACCTTGATCGAATATGACTGGCCGGGCAATATTCGGGAGCTGCAAAATGTCATCGAACGCGCCGTTGTCATTGAGGAAGATTCGACCATTCACTGGGCCAGTTTGCCGGGCAACATTCGCGGTACAAAAAAAGATGCCAACGGTGAATCCAATAACCTGGTGCCGTTGTTTGAAATCGAAAAGCGTCACATCGATTATGTTTTGCACAAAACCGGATTTAATATCAGCAAGGCGGCGAGAATTTTACAGATTGATCGCAAAACCCTGTATGATAAAATCAAAAAGTACAATCTGATTTGAATCTTTGATTGAAATTATCCGGAAAATTCCTCACCTTTTGACGAATAAAACGATATTTAAATACAGGGAGTTAAAACATGAAGAATCTGAACCGACGTGATTTCATCAAGGCCGGTCTCGTGACCGGCGCCGGATTGACAACCGTTGGCAGTCTGGCCGCCTGTTCATCGCAAACAGCCACTGTCAAGCCGGGCGACGGCATGCAGTTTGGTTTGGTGACCTATCTCTGGGGTCAGGACTGGGACCTGCCGACGCTGATAAAAAATTGCACCGAAGCAAACGTGCTCGGCGTCGAGTTGCGAACGCAACACGCGCACGGCGTAGAACCGACGCTGTCGGCCGCGGAGCGCGAAGAGGTGAAAAAACGTTTTGCCGACAGCCCGGTGACCTGCCTGGGTTATGGTTCGAATCAGGAATATCATTCGCCCGATCCGGAAAAACTAAAAGAACAAATTGAAGGCACATACGAGTTGATCAAACTCTGTCATGATATTGGCGCGACCGGCGTGAAGGTCAAGCCCAATACCTTGCCCGAAGGCGTAGAGCCGGAAAAGACGATTATGCAGATTGCCCAGTCTCTCAATAACGTCGGCAAATTTGCGCAGGATTACGGCCAGGTCATTCGCGTTGAGGTGCACGGTCATCTCACCCAACTGCCGGCCAACATGAAGGCCATTTTTGATCTGGTCACAGAACCGAATGTAAAAGTATGCTGGAATTGCAATGAGCAGGATATGGTCGATCCTGGACTTGAACACAATTTTAACATGCTCAAGGGCTGGTTCGGCGACACCGTGCATATCCGCGAGTTGAATGTCAGCGACTACCCCTATCAACAGCTTGTCGATTTGTTTGTCGGCATGGATTACAACGGCTGGATTTTGCTGGAAGCGCGCACCAAACCGGATGACCGTATCCTCGCGCTGAAAGAGCAAAAAGCCATTTTTGATCAAATGATTGCCAACTCGCAAGCCGGGATTTAAGTTATTTCCGTCCGAAAGTTTATTTCGGACGGAACAAATCAAAGAAGCTGCGCTTCGAAGCAGAACTGGTTGAATTCGAACACAACATACTGCAACTTTTATCCACGAGTAAAAAATTATGAAAGTTTTATTTATCGGCGGCACCGGTATTATCAGCTCGGCGTGTTCACAAGCGGCGGTGGACGCCGGCATCGATCTGTATCTGCTCAATCGGGGAAAAACGACTCGACCGATTCCACCACAAGCAAAACTCATCACGGCCGATGCGCGGCAAAAGGAGTCATTTTCAAATGCGATCCGCGATGTTGAATTTGACGTCGTGGTCGACTGGATTGCCTTTACCACCGATCACATCAAACTGGATTTTGAGGTGCTTTCCGGCAAGACCAAGCACTTTATTTTTATCTCCACCGCGTCAGCATATCAAACGCCGCCCGCCTCGCTGCCGGTGACGGAGGAGACGCCACTGGACAATCCGTACTGGTTATACTCGCGCGATAAAATCGCCTGCGAAAATATGCTTTTGCAGCTTTATCGAGAACACAATTTCCCGGTAACTATTGTGCGGCCGTCTCATACGTACGATCGCACCCTGCTGCCGTGCCGCGGCGGCTGGACGACCATCGACCGTATGCGGCGCGGCAAAAAAGTCGTCATCCACGGCGACGGCACATCAATCTGGACGCTGACGCATCACGTCGATTTTGCCAAAGGTTTTACTGGCCTGCTCGGTCAGAAAAAGGCCATCGGCGAGGCGTTTCACATCACCTCGGATGAATGGCTGACGTGGAATCAAATTTACCAGATTCTGGCGGATGCGGCGGGTACTACACTTGATCCGGTCTACGTGCCATCCACGATTATTAACAACTATGATGCAGAGATGGGCGCCGGGCTTCTCGGCGATAAAATGCACAGCATGATATTTGACAACAGCAAAATCAAATCGCTGGTGCCGGGATTTCACTGTACGATCCCTTTTCAACAGGGCGCGCAGGAAATTTTGCAGTGGTATGATAATAATCCTGTTTACCAAAACATTGATAACCATTACAATGAAATGAGTGATTTGTTAGTCGACAAATTTTCAATCAGCACATTCAATTCATAGGAATCTGACATGCGAACATTTGCTTTCACGACCCAACAAGGCGAACCGCGTATCGGCGTTGTTTATGATAACCGTAGATTTGATTTCACCCGCATTTGGCAAATTTTTAAGGAAATCCGCAGCTCCCCGCGCACGCCGGATTATCATTTCATTCAGATTATGATCGAGATGGAAAATTTTTCCGAAAAGGTCCTCACCGAAGTTATAAAAGAAGTTGAAAATTTCCGCGGTTTGAACGATCTTGTCATACGCGGCGAAATCAATTACGATATGCCGATTCAGCGGCCGTCCAAAGTGTTGTGTATGGCGCGCAATTATCGCAAACATGCGCAAGAGTTTGATCATGATGTTCCAACCAAGCCGGTCTATTTTGCCAAACTGCCGTCCACTTTGACGCCGCATGAAAGCGCGATCAAAGTACCATCCGATATTGGGCGTGTGGATCATGAAGTTGAACTGGCTGTTGTAATTGGCAGGACGGCCTATCAACTCAATAAAAGTGAGGCCATGGACGTCATCGCCGGGTACACCATCGCCAATGATGTCAGCGCGCGCGCGGCACAAAAAGAGGCGATTGCCAATGGCGAACCCTGGACGTTCAGCAAAGGACTCGATACGTTTCTGCCCATCGGCCCCTATCTCGTTCCGGCGGATTCGATAAGCGATCCTCACAATCTTGATATTGAATTGACGGTGAACGATGAAACGCGGCAAAAATCCAATACAAAACACATGATTTTTGATATTCCGACCATCATCTCAACCATGTCCCACTACATCACCCTCCTGCCCGGTGATATCATTTGCACCGGTACCCCCGAAGGCGTCGGCCCCATTCAGCCCGGCGATCTGGTGCAGGCAAAAATTGACGGTCTTGGGGTGCTGCGGAACAACGTGGTTGGTATTTAAAGAATAACAATGACTGTGATAAATTCTCTGTGCGTCTATTGTGCTTCCAGCACCAGGATCGCGGAACAATATCATCTGGCCGCGCGGGCGCTTGGCCGCCTCTGCGCCGACCACAACATCAAACTGGTGTATGGCGGCGGCGCTCGCGGGTCCATGGGTTTTCTTGCCGATGCTGCGCTCGAACACGGCGGTTATGTACGCGGTGTCATTCCAAAATTTATGGTGGATTTGGAATGGGCGCATCCCGGCCTGGATGAACTCGTCATCACCGAAAGCATGCACGAGCGCAAAATGAAAATGATTGAGGATGTGGACGCTGTTGTGGCGTTGCCCGGCGGTTCCGGCACGCTCGAAGAATTGGTCGAAACGATGACCTTGAAGCGGCTCGGTCTGTTTTTGCAGCCGATCATTCTGCTGAATCTGAATGGCTTTTACGATCCGCTCATTCAACAGTTTGAACGATTCATCGATGAAAATTTTATGGATGAACGCCACCATGCGCTGTGGTCCATCGTTGAGAATGTGCAGGACATTCTGCCGGCGATTTTAGCGGCCGAAGAGTGGTCGCAGGATGCCCGCCTGTTTGCCGCACGGTGATCGAATGAGCGACTTTCAAAATCAATATTACGACGTTAATGATCCCGCGCTCGTTGGCGTCATTGATGACCTGCCGCTCTGGTCGGCGCCGTTCGGGCAAAAAATTCTCGACATCATCCGCATGCGAAAGAATATCAATGTTCTGGATGTCGGTTGCGGTTTGGGCTTCCCGCTTTTTGAACTATCGCAACGGCTTGGTCCTACCTGTCAATGTTTCGGCATCGATCCGTGGAAGGCGGCGATAGATCGCGCCCGGGACAAATCCGGTATGTGGGGTGTGTCAAATGTAACGTTTTTTGAAGGCGTTGCGGAACATCTGCCGTTTGAGAACGAATGGTTTGATGTTCTCTACTCCAATAACGGCCTAAATAATGTCGATGATGAATCAAAGAGCCTCCAGGAAATTTCACGCGTCTGCAAACCGGGCGGGCAGTTCATCCTCACATTTAATCTTGATGGAACGTTTGCCGAGTTTTACAATCTGTTCAAACATGTGCTCAAGCGTAATCATATGCACGACGAACTAGAGTTGCTGGCCGCGCATATTTATGCCAAGCGCAAACCGGTTGATTATTGGACTGATCTGCTTGAACAACATGGTTTTATCGTTGCCAATATTTTTTACGATACATTTCATTTTCGATATAACGACGGCACAAGCATGTTGAATCATTTTTTTATCAAATTGGCTTTTTTACCGAGTTGGCGCGACATCATAGCCCGACAAGATATCGATCTCGTTTTTTCTGAATTGG
>CAYSNA010000246.1:0-8051 GCA_964432185.1 uncultured Cytophagia bacterium | reverse complement strand
GATTAAAGCCGGCGTGATTGATTTCGTTAGCCGTTTGCCATTCGAGCAATACACCCACTTCAGTTGATTTTACAAAAAAAGAGACAAGATTAACCGAAATTGGATCGAGTGAAGAGTTGTCGGTTGCTGATGCCACGACTGGATTGTATATTGTCGAGTTTTCTGATTGGTATTGTTGACTCTGCATGGAAGGCTGCGTCGGTAGGCCCGGATTATTAAAGCTGAGACCGGTATTGGCAGAAGTATTTGCAATTGTTAACTTGATATGCAACATCGGCTGGTGCATTATTGTCAACGCATGGCCATACGACGGTGCGCTGTCGTGTAAATATCCCGTTACTACGGCGACACATTATTATCTATCTGACCGTCACCGTTGGCGTCGCCGGCGTACAGCCCAAAGGTTTCGGTGATTCGTCGAGCTGCTTGGCGTCACTGTTATAAAATTTCGTGGCCGCCGTCGTAAAATCATATCTTGTTGCCGACGAGCTATTGAGCTCTACGGGTTTAGCGCTTGCTGCAGCCAGACTGTTTCGATGCTTGATAACGAGAAAATAAGAACCGGGCGCGGCGGCAAGCTTTATAGTTTCCTGCCCGTCCATGTCCAAAAGGCGACCATCTTTGTGTAGAAAGACACTTCGATAAGCGACGGCATTTCCATCGATGGTTGACCGTAATTCCAGCAGCATCCAGTCAACGACATCGGCCGGAATAGTTGACACCATGCGCTTATCTTCAGCATACGGAGATGTTGTGGGAACGAGTCCTGCTGTATTTAAACTCGTATTCATTTCGTTGGTAAAAGCATTATACGGTCCTTGCAGCATGATTTTACATTTGGCCTGCACGCCCTTCACCCACACGGAATAGCTTCTCGCCGGCACTGTAAACTGTGCCTGATAGCCGCTGATGGTCGTTGAGAGCGAACCCGAACGACCAAGCACATCCACCAGCACGTCGCCGGAGTTCAGATTCGTGGTGTTGAGCGCCTGCGTCACATTCAGCGGTTCGCCGGCAAAGTTGATGGCCACGATCACATCCTGGCCCGATGGCGTGTTCATCAGTTGATACAGCACCGTCGTGTTCGGATAACCGGATGAAAACGATTGGCTGTATGGCGTGCCGATTCGGCTGAGATAATCGCGCGACGTCGCGCCGAAAATATATTTTTTATGCACGGCCATCAGCGAATCAATTTGTGATTGTAAACCGCCATTAATATAATCTTTATAAAACACACAGGGCAACCCGACCTGATTGTTGGTTAAAATATACGCATAAGCCAAAATCAGATCGTTCTCAATCCACTGGCCATGCTCGCGAAAATCGTGGTTGCCGGCAAAAGTGACCGCATCAAATCCGCTGGCGCCGGCGGCATCCACCAGGCCGGAGGTAAAGATGTTCCGGGCATCATAGCCGAACATATCGCAGGCATTTTTCAAGGCTTCGCGAAGGGCAAAATCAAACACGCGCGGCTGAATGGCCGCTTTTGTATCGGCATCCATACTGTTTTTAACATTGTCCAGCCACGATTTCAGCGTCCAGGCATTGCCGTCATAAAACTCGCCAACGACCAATCCGGGATCCATAGTGTTGTCGTGTAAATTGTCCAAAAGATCGCCGACAAATTCGTGGTTAAAATGTTTCACCGCGTCCATACGCAATCCGCGAATGCCGACATCATTCCACAACCAGCGCGTCCAGCTCCACAACACATCCTGCGTATTGGGCACGTATTGATCATAATCGTAGAAAAACCACATCCAGTCCCAGTCCCCGGCCAACTGCGTGGGATTGCCGTTCGGCTTGAAATTCATATAATTCATTTTGCCCTGGCCGCTTGGCATTTTTGTAAAATCCGTATAGGTCTGATATTCGATGGCGCTTTGATGATTGCCGCCGCCACTGTACCAAAGTTCGTAAATAAAGTGATCGGAATAGTTGCCGTTCGGATTCATCATGGTGATGAAAATGGTATCCGCCGCGGC
The DNA here is from genome assembly GCA_964432185.1 of uncultured Cytophagia bacterium. Lineage (GTDB taxonomy): Bacteria > Zhuqueibacterota > Zhuqueibacteria > Residuimicrobiales > Krinioviventaceae > Kriniovivens. The sequence goes on along the minus strand of CAYSNA010000246.1, from coordinate 6,063 downwards.
GTTAACATCACTGCCGTTCAGGGTGAGGGCAAACTCGTCAATTTTGCAGCCGTCCGCGTCGATCGATGCGACCATCGTTCTGCCAAGGCTGATGCTGTTGCTCGGTTGGCCGCAGCCACCGCCGCCATTGGGCTCGGATTCGTGCACATCCGGCAAACCTTGCCAGCCCACAAGCGTCGTCCACATGTAAACGTTGTATGCCTTGCCGAAAAATTTGCCGTGTTCCGAAGCGGATTTGAATTTGAAATAATAGGTGCCGGCGCCTCGCCCGGTGGAGCCGCCAATGGGACGGATACAGCGGAAACGATCCGACGGATAGGCGTTGTCGCCGCTTTCGCTTTTCGTCCAGTTATAATTTTCGATCCATCCTTCGACCGCGGTATTGACTTCCGGCCGACCACCATCGCGATGATTATAAACGACATCCGCGACGGTTTTGATGCCGTGGCTGGAAAATTCGGCAATGACCTCATCCACATTCGAACGGGTGCCAAATCGTGTTGCGCCGCCGCCGTAACTTTCCCCCAAATCATACAAATCTTGTGGATCATAACCATTGCTGCTGGAGCCAAAGCTGGCGCGCGATAGCGGCGGCAGCCACACGTAGGTAAATCCCGCTTTTGCCAGAGCTTCGGCGCGCGCCTCAAGCGTGTCGGCCCAGACATGGCCGTCTTGTGTGCCCGGGTAATCCCAGTACCAGCCCTGTAACACAAAATCCTGCGCCACAGAAAAAGATGAGAATGCGATAAAAATCGTCAATGCATAAAAAAGTAATTTCATGCCGATACCTCGTTTCGTTGCAATTTAATAATTTTTTGAGATTGCATGAACTTGTCGTATGAACACCGGATTGTATAGGTGCCGCAGCCCACCGCTTCTCCATTGTCGTCCGTACCGTCCCACACCACATGATGGATACCGGGTGCAAATGTGTCGTTCACAATCGTACGGATCATATTATTTGCCTCATTATAAACACATATCTTGATTTTTTTATTGCCGGGACATAAAAAGGTCATTGAGGAGTGGGGGCAGAGCGGGCCGGAAAAAAAGATCTCCTTGACGGTCAATTTGGAGCCGAATGCAATTCTCAAACATATGAATGTATTGGTTTCCATGACATTCCTGTGTTTGTCGATTGAGTGTTGACAATTGGGAGCTCGACACGATGAGGCGCGGACAAACTACAAAAATATACCAAAAGGACGCAAATCTGGAGAAAAAAATCAAAGGCCTTGGAAGCCAAGGAGCATTTATCGAACAGGATTTTTGATTTTTCTCGATTGTGCCGCCGCCAAAACAAACGTCTCTTTAATTCAAAGAAAATTTGCGCCGGCGAATTTCATTCGTGTACGATTCGATGACATCCTCATGCGTCAGCAAACCGAGGATTTTATTTTCATCACGGTAATCCACCACCGGGATTTGGCCATATTCATAGTCGATGAATTTTTTCAATGCGCTGCGAAGACTTTCGGCCGGCGTCACTGTCACCGGTGGCGTCATTAAATCCTGCGCAATGAGAAAATCATCAACGCCTTGTTCAAAAAGGACGGTTCGGGCATTTCGTAAAGAAATAATACCGACAATGTGGTCATGGCCGTCAACGACCGGAAAGTAACTTTCCTCCCGTTCCGAAAACAATGTCTGCATGCTGGACAGCGGCGCATTTTGTTGAATCCGCGGAATGCCTTCAGCCGGATGAAATGCCTGGTCGACAATCATGGTGTCGAGCACATCAACGGTAAAATCGCCCATGTGGGAGGGTGAATCGGCCATTCGGTTCACCTGTTTCTCGTACAGCGTTGAGCGTGAAGTGGCGAGATAGGCTGTTGACGAGCTGAGCATCATCGGCACCAAAAGTGTATAGCCGCCGGTCATTTCACTCACCATAATCATGGAAGAAATTGGGACTTTGGCCGCCCCGGCAAAAAAGGCGCCCATACCAACGAGGACAAAAGCCGTCGGATTGCTGATCAGCCCGGGAAAGAGTTGCGCGCACAACTGCCCAAAGGCGCCGCCCAACATGCCGCCGATGAATAGCGACGGAGCAAAAACGCCGCCGCTGCCGCCGGAACTGATGGTGAAGGACGTGGCAAAAATTTTCAACACGGCGGCGATAAGCATGAATTGAATGGTGAGCTCGCCATACATGGCCTGCTGCAGATAACCGTATCCCGAGGCGAGAATATGCGGCGCAAACACTCCGATGATGCCGACAGCCAGGCCGCCAATGGCGGGTTTGATCTGCTTTGGAATATGGATTCGATGAAAAATCCGATCACGCACGCCATAAAAAACATTGATATAAAAAATGCCGACTCCGGCGCAAATGAATCCGAAAATGGCGTAAAATAGCAATTCGATGGGATGTCTGAACACGAATTTCGGGATGTCAAACATCAGTCCCCAGCCGAATCGTGAGGCAAAAACAGAATAGGCAATGATTGACGAGATCAGCGCCGGAATGAGGGACTTGGCTTCAAAGTCACGCTTGTACAGCACTTCCACTGTAAACAGGGCGCCGCCGAGGGGTGAACGGAAAATCGCGCCAATGCCGCCGGCCGCACCGGCGAGTAAAAGAATACGGCGTTCGTCATCCGTCATCCGCAGTAGGCCGGCTAGGTAGGAGCCAAAACCGGCGCCTATTTGTGCGATGGGGCCCTCGCGCCCGGCGCTGCCGCCGCTGCCAATGGTGATGATCGAACTGATGGCTTTGATAAATGGAACACGTTTTCGGATGAGGCCGCGTTTATGATGGAATGCTTCGATCATCGCGTCGGTGCCGTGACCCTCCGCTTCCGGAGCCCAGGTGAAAACCAGAATGCCGGACAGCAGGCCGCCAATGGCCGGAGCAAGTAAAATCACCCACCAGCGGATGGCGCCGCCGACCACTTCATGGCCGATCGCTTCACCAACCGGCTCCGGTGCATAATAATTGGCGCCAAGGTTCAATACGTGATGGCTCACCCAGTTGAGCGCTTCAAAAAATAAAATGGCGCAAAAACCGGCAACAACACCAATGATGATGCTGGCGATGAACAATCGACCCGTTGTGTGATTTGCGTATTTGTTAAAAAGTTTCTGGACCTGTGAGGGTACAGTCATGCTAACGGCCTTCTTCCCCACGGCGTGATGCCGGATATCTCATGCTAGGGTTCTGCTTCTTCCAGGATGGTTCGTACCTCAGTCGGCGTAGAGGCTTTGAGGATTTTTTCACGTGTTTTATCATTCTTTAAAATTTTGGATAACCTGGCCAGTACCGCCAAATACTCGCTGACCGCTTTCAGCGGGGTGCCGAGTAAAAACAACAATCGGACGGGCTGCCCGTCGGCGGCGCCAAAATCAATGCCTTCTTTTAAACGAGCCATCATAATGGTAATTCTATCGATATGCTGCGTACGAGCATGCGGCAGAGCCATGCCTTTGCCAATGGCGGTGCTGCCGAGGCTTTCGCGCTCAAAGACCGCTTCCAAAAATTTGGCGCCGTCGGATACGGCGTCCGCCGTACTCAGAGCATCCACCATTCTGCTGATCGCTTCTCTTTTGCTCGACACTTCTATATCCAAAAGAATAAGATTGTTTGACATGTAGTCTATAACGCGCACAATGTTCTCCTAAAGAAGAAAGGACAAAAAAAAAGACAGTTCTGAACTGTCTGTTTTCCAGCAAACAAGAGCAAATTTAATCATTGACCGGCTAAAAGTCAATATCATTTGCGGATTGATGCGTTGTGTTGACAAATTTTAAATGGCTGCCGCATCGGGAACGACAATCGCCGGCGCCAAAACCCGGGACAATAATTTTGCCCACGGTTTGTGCATTGATGTCGCATTCCGCTTCAACATACCTGACAATTTTATCAAGCGAGACGGCGGGGTGATTCAGCAGATAATCGATATGCCAGCGCAATTTTTTCTCTGTGGAACGGTGCCGCGCCAGACGCTTTTCCATACCGCGTTTGGCGCTGCCCGTATAAACATAAATTCCGGCCGGGAACTCGAATGTTCCCAGCCGGCCAATTTCTACGCAAATGTCCTGTTTGATGCTGATGAAAAGTTGATAGGTCTGTTGCTTCTGCACCTCGCTGTTAATCCTCTTCGACATCGGCGTCAATGATCCGACCCCCGACACGACCGCCGTTGCGCAGATAAACAATCACCTCAATGTCCTCTTCGCGGTTGATGATGTCGCCTTCAACCACAGAATTATCCACAATGATTTTTAGTGGCTGTCTGCGATTGTTATTGCCCTTGCTGTCTTTGACAATAATATCCTCCCGCACAACGCTTCCCTCTGTCAGCGTGATCGAACCGTTGTAGGTTGATATGCCTTCCTTCACTTCGGTGTTTTTTATTTTGATGGCGCCGTTGACCGTCGAGATATCATCCTCGACGACCACCCCTTCTTCACAGGTGATGCTGCCGTTTACCGTCTGGATATCCGACCGAACTTCCGTGCCTTCGCCAATGCGGACGCTGCCGTTGACGGATTCCACGTTTTCCACACTGCAGTCTTGATCAATTGTAATTGAACCATTCACTGTCTTGCAGCTGCCGTAGATGTACGCTTCCTCATCCACCTGAATGCTGCCGTTAACTGATGAACAACCACCGGTGACGCGTTCGCCTTCAGAAATGTGGATGCTTTTATTGACCGTGGTTTTGGCGGATAATGCACATGCTAACATCAAAATAAAACTTAACGAGACAACTCTTTTCATGATATCCTCCTTCGTTTTGCCAGTAGAACGAAAAGTAAGGTGGATTGTTTCATGAGAAAAAAGTTGAGATAGACCCCTCAATACGCAACACTTTATTATCTACTCATCTGAGCGTCGGATGTAAAGGTGATGAACGCGAACCATACCGGCAAACCTTGGTCATAATAGTTCTTGCCGGTCATCCAAAAACGAATGCTTTCCACATTTTCGTGCGATGGCGATCCAACCTTTTGAAAATTGCTCAACGGAATCTTGTACCAGCGCCAGCCAAAGTCGGAGCCATCCTCATTTATTGCTTTTTCAAAGACGTATTTTTCATTGTCGGGGTGATCCGGTTGCAGTTGTATTTCAAATGTCCAATAGTCGTTGGCGAGATCCAGCTCCCCGTTGCCGTTCACATCTTCAGTATCGGGAAATTGTCCACTTGCATCATTCGCGTTTCCCTCACTGCCGTTGATGCGCGTGTAATCCTCATCAGGATCATACCGTTCGTATTTCCAATCGTCCATGCTAAACGGTTCAGTTTCATCTTTTTCTCCATTGCCGTTGATATCCCAGAAATCGCCGCCGGCCGCTAAGGCGCGTGGATCGATGTTCGCCATGCCGTCCAGCCCCATATCTTCGTTTGACTCCAATTTTCCGTTTGGTACAAGGTCCTCCGTATCGAGCTTGGCATTTGGAATGACATCCTCAGACATCGCGCCAATATCGATGTGCAGCACGCCGTTTTGGCCGTTGATCATGATTTCCAGATAATCTCTGTCGGTAAAATTCAGCCCAGAATAATCACCAATGTACTGCATGATACCACCGGAGACGTCATTGTTTTTTTCTTTGAGCTCAAAAACAACTTTGAGAATATTGGTGGTTTGCGCGACCGTGTTGGGTACGTCAAGACTTGGTCTGATAAATTTCTTTGGGTATTGTGTGGGAGGATTGTACCAGTTCAGATGATCGCTGAATCCACCAATGTCTTGCGGTGCGGATGCTAAATTCCAATCGCGGCGAAAGATTGAAATCTCAGCGCCATCTGGTCCCAAATAGTACTCGGACATGTCAAATTTTGTTGGTGACTTTTTTGAGCAGTGAAGTAGAAAAATGGGACCACACAACAAAAGCGTAATGAGGGCAAAACGATTCATAATTCGTTTCCTCCAATTGTGTTGATGAGTGTTTGGTATGATGAATTGTTTGACTGTTGTAGATGTAACTTGTATGTCGAATAGTGTTGATTGGTTCCGATTTGAGGTGATAATAGTTCCCCTTTTTCGTAATATTCTGCGAACGCGTGCTGAAAAAATCTTTTACGATAAGAACATATCTTACACCTCGTCCTGCTT